>JABGRF010000070.1 GCA_018648405.1 Candidatus Scalindua sp. | reverse complement strand
TTTTCTGTAAACTTTATTGCATTAGAAAATAGATTTATCAATACCTGTTCCAGCCTATACTTGTCACCTGAAATCTCAGGCAGATCGTCCTCAACATCACATTCCAACTCAAGCCCATGCTGCTCAAAGGCGCTACTGGTAATATCTGATGCCAACTTAATAATTTCTGCAACTGAGACAGGCTTCATTTCCCACTCGACCTTTCCTGCTTCAATTTTGGTAACATCAAGGAGGTCGTTTATAAGATCAGTCAATCTCTCTCCCTCTGATATTATGGTGTTGATATTTTTCTTCACCTTCAGGACGGACGCCCTCACAGTATCCTCATCGAGCCTGAGATTAGGAAATATAACGTTATCAAACCTTTTGCTTATAATCTTTGCAAAACCTAATACTGCAGCAAGAGGCGTCCTCAATTCGTGAGACACCGTGGACAAAAACTCTGTTTTTATCCTATCTGCTTCTTCTAGCTTTCTGTTTGCCTCTTTTAATTCAAGAGTTCTTTCTTTCACTTTCTGTTCTAGTGTTCGATTGTAAGACTCTAACTTGTTTGCCGCTTCTACCAATTGCTTTTTAACATTCATAGCAAGCCTTATCCCGGACTATTTACAGAAAACAATACCTTTCTTTTCTATTCTTTAGAATGATTATCCTATCGTAACCTCATCTCCTGTTTTTGTCATCTTGCCCGAACAATAATAGCAGAATACTGTCGTGACAATTGCGACTAAGATGGTGGGAGGTAAGAACCAAAATAATATTTTGTTCCTGATCGTCATTTTTGAAATTGCCAGACATTCGCAATATATCGAGAAAATCAGTTTATGATGTTGATGCTTTCTAGCCAATCTTGACTTTGATCTCCTGAATTAATTGCTCTTTTGTAACTGTTTTGTCTAGAAATGTTAGGTCCGGATCCACATCCTTTAGGTTTTTATATCCCCGTTTGGGTTGACAGCTGATTACTATAATTGGTATTTCTTCGCATTCAGGCATACTCTTTAAGTATAAAAGAACCGTATCACCGGTCATCATATCCATCAGCATATCGAGAATAAACAGATCAGGTTTCTCATCCTCCAATTTTAACAACGCTTCGTCTCCATCATAAGCATGAAGGAGTCTATAGTCGGTATCTTCCAGCATTTCAGTATAAAGGTCATGAAACACTTGGTCATCATCTATTATCATTATAGTTTTAGTCATTTTACTCACACTTTTTCTTGAAAAATATGTAATTGACGTTAAAACAAAAAACTTTGTTGTAAAGAATTAATACCAATCACCTTCTGCGGCAAGACCTCCTTAAACTACATCCTTACAGGGTTTCAGCGCTCTATGTTATCATCTGCACATCATATCTTCAGTACCTATAAAAAAAGCCCTGGCTGTCCTAGTACGGACATTACCACGGCCTTTGTGTATGGAAATATATTTGAGTGTTGAACCGCTCTCCGAGCAAATACTATTCTCACACGCTACCCCCCCAAAGTAACTTTTGTATTATAAGAATTACGCTTGCTTCCTCGACGTCATATGTGAGCGGAATCATGGATAAACAGAGAAGACTTAGCATAACCACATCAAGCACCACGCATAGTACAATAAGGAAGTTCTCGAATGTCAAGCAAAAAGTTTATATGTATTTCAAAGTTCTGATCTGACTACGCCAATCCTGTAGAGTGCGTCCTTTTCAATTCTCACAAAAGAGGGGTCTATTTCAATATCAAAATAGAACAAGTGCAGGATTGAGTACAATCACTTTTTCATATTACAAGCTTAGCGGTGAAGAGTTTCTGAGGAAAAGTTGAAGAAGTCCTTAATTGAACCTGCCTGTATACCTTAGTATTACAGGCAGGTAAGAGCTGAGTGATACTTTACATATAATGACCGTATACATTTATGACACAGACATCCCTTAAGTTTTAGGATTTTATATCATTTAGTGCTATCCGGATTATCATCATACAGGTCTGCAATTCCGTCACCGTCCTTATCTCTCAAAAAATCGGTATCGTTATTGTCAGTTAAAAGTTCATCACCGAACGGATTGGATATTTTGGAATGGCTTCTAAAAAAGCCCGGAGATTCCTGATAGCCGGTTTCAACATCTGTTACCGTAATCTCTCCATTAATAATAAAACTAAAGATATCGGAGCGATTTCCGGGCTTGATTGTTGCGTCCGGCTTTTCAACGGTAAATTTAGTTTTACTGCCTGCGCCATAGTATCCACCAAACGTCCAGACAACCTGTTGTTCTTTACCGCGTATGGTAACTTTTGAGTCCCAGAGGTTTGCCCCAGTAACATTGTTCCTGAACCGATGGTCTGCAGCTGTTGCATCCTTGGAAATGAATTTTACCGTTACGGATGCAATGTGCTCGGTATGGTACTTTGGGTCAGGTTCGTTCTGGTCGTCATTAATTATTTGGAAACAGTACCTGTTGAATCCTGGCACATACGTCGCGTTAACATCGGCCCGTATAGAATCAGCCGCTGCACTCTTTGCTCCGACAAGAATGCCAATGCAGAGCATTCCAAAAAGTAATATTTTTTTCAATCCTGCTTTTTTCATTAGATATCCCCTTTCCCTACCTAGGTGTATTATTTAAATGTTTTTATAGTCTTCCATAAACTTAGATTTTATAAATCATTTTTCGACATCAAAAATATCATGAATTGGACAGAAAATCAAGGATAGGTAATAAAAAGATTGCAAACAAAGCCTTGACATTCTGTCAAAAATATATACTATTAACA
>JABGRF010000196.1 GCA_018648405.1 Candidatus Scalindua sp. | reverse complement strand
GGAAGAGAAAAAATTGGGGTACCAGGATTCGAACCCGGACAAATTGAACCAGAATTACAAAAAGGGTATTTTTTACTATTTCATAACTGCCTGATTTAGTGTCTGTTATGTCGCTATCACATTAACTGACAATAGCTTATAGTCTAGGTTTTTTCCTGTTGATTCCTGTGGCGCCCCGTCTGTTACGATGGAGTTGACTACAATTTGACTACAGTAAAATGTAGTAGTCTATTAAACGAGATTAGAACCTGTTTACTAAAGGTTGCATAGGTTTTTTGACTAATTTAGATATTTTAGATCAAATTTACTTCACACTCAGACCCTACATTAAAATACATTCAACAATAGCACCTTTCAAGCGTAATCAGGAGGTGGATCAGAGATGTCACAATTTCTTTCTAACTTGATTTTGGTAATATTCTATGTGTTTAATTTATAAGTTACAGGAACTACAATTTGTACTTCAACCGGAGGTGGAGGAAATGGAGAGGCTTTTCTGACCGCTTTTTCAGCATTATTATCTAGAGTTAGAAAACCTGAACTCTTATTTATTTTAATACCTTTTACACTTCCGTCCAGGCAGACAATGAATGATATTATGACATTACCTTCCATAGACATTTTTTGTGCCTTGTAAGGATACGATATATTTATACGAACTATGTTGTTTATGTAATCAAAATGTTCCTTGATATATTGATTTTCAGCGCTTTGTTCCAATTCATGTGGCATATCTGCGGACTTTGGAATACCCCCAGACTGTCCCCCTATATTAAGGTACGCAGTGCTTTTGGATTCTCGTTTAGTATCTGCAACAGGTTGCTTAACTTTTTTTGTTACCTCAACAGCCTTTGCAAGTATTTTTTCATCCATCGTGTTCTTCGTTTCTCGCTTGACCTTTTCAGGTATTAGCATCTCTTCTTTTTGGGTTTTAAAATATTCAGCGCTGTAGGTTATCTCCTGCTCTTCTTGTTCTACTTTTTCTTCCACCGTGTTTTTGGTTTCCTGTTTAACCATAGCAGGGATTGACATATTGTTTTCTATAACCTCTGCCGTTTTTTTTGTGTTTTTATCGGTATCATGTTCACCTGTTTTTATGACATTTGTTACATTAAACTCTAGAACCACTTCCATGTTTTCCTGTGCTACCGGTTTCTTAATATAAAAAGCCAGGGTCACAAATAAAAGGTGAATGATAAAAGAAACAGCAAATCCTAGTTTATAGTAATTCATTTGTTTTCTGTTATTGAGTTTTATTATTTCGTTACCTCTGTCTGCAGGGTCACTTTTTCAAAACTGGCTTTTTTAACTACATCAAGAACGTCCACAAATACCTGTAAGACAATATTTTTATCAGCCCTTATTGTCACTGGTGTCGTTTTGTCAAATGACTCCGTAGACTCTTTAAGATCCTTTAAATTTACCGGTTTGGAGTTCAAGTATATTCTACCTTCTATGTCTATTTCTATGATAAGCGAGTCTATAGACTCCGATTGTTTTTCTGATGCTTTTGGTAGTTCGACAGGCAACAGTCCAGCCTTTATAAAAGTAGATGTAGTAAGGACTATGGTCAGTAACACAAGCATTATATCTACAAACGGAATGACGTTTATTGATTTAAACTCCTCATCTTCCATCATTTTCTATCTCCCACTCCATCAAGAGAACCTTTGCCTTTCTCAGAATGAAATTATGTAGAGCTACAGAAGGAATCGCAACAAGCAAGCCAATTGCCGTGGCCTTTAGTGCAAGAGCAAGTCCAATCATAATCTTGCCGGTTTCCATATACCCTTCTTCTCCCATATTGTAGAAGGTAAACATTATTCCTAATACTGTACCCAGTAAACCGATATAAGGGGCGTTACTGCCGATAGTGGCTATTAAGTGGATTTTGCTGGTAAGTACGAGTTCCAGTGATTTTTTCACAGTAAAATCGCCTATTTTAATTTTCCTGTATGTCAGGAATCTTTCGATTGCAATAGAAAGTGATACAATACTCATAAAGATCAGGAACCCGATGATTCCATAGTCAACAAACAATTTAGTTAGTTCCATTCTGCCTCCTGTAATGCCAATTTTTCATGGGCCATTAATAAAGATTAAAGTCAATGCTATGTAATTTTGCAATTTTTGCGAAACCATCGTACCGTTCCACTTGTGAATAACATCAATAAAAAGAAAGCCGCTCCGTCATTAACGTAAGTCCACCATGACGCAAAGAACTTACCATTATGTAATGCTGAAAGGATTGTATACAATGTTGTTGTCTGTAATTCTGGTAATGGTATTTCCGGTTTTCTGAAATTAAAGTATACTGGTTCGCTCTTAACAAAATTGACATCCTTAAACATATGTGGCGTATTTCTTAACATATGCCAGTTGCCATCTTTATCGTATAGACGGTTAGGCGCACCCATTCCGCTGACAAAAAGCTGATTGTTTAAGCGCTTCATTCTGTAAGCAAACCCTTTATTCTCCAGTTTCCATGAAGCAAGGTCTTCACTTTTATACACCCCATATCGGTTTCCAATTCTGTATACATCTTTGTAAATATTTACCGACCATATATCCTCCCGTAAAGAGTGATAGATAGGTGGTAGATGGCTACTTGATATAGAGGTACTCCTTAAGAAAGATGAGAAATAATCTGAATGGTCTAAGGCGATACCTGTCAACGTAAGAAGGACTAAGGGTATTACTATTATCAAGGATATTATGCTTGAATGGAGTTTCATACACAACTTTACCTGTCTTGAGCGATTATTCTTTTTGTATTTTATCTGTCTAATAAAATACCAGATCAAATATCCGCTAATTGCCAGAAAGAATAGAAAGAGTGCTGAAACATCATTAATAAGCAGAGACCAACCGTTATCAAACAACCCTCTGCCATAATGAAGATCTCTTACAAAACGTGAAAGTGAAATGTTTTGATTAAGTTGATTTTCCGGAATATAAACAGGTGTTTCTAGCAGCACCTCTCCCTTGTTGTTGATCAAAGCTACAACAGATTTGTTTATTGAGGCAAATAGTTTGTCATCATGTAGCGACAGCGCATTAACTATTTTGCTCCTTAGCGCAAACGATTTCCATGTATTGCCTTTATCCTTTGATAGGTATATCCCATCTGATGTGGCAGCGTAGTAACGACTTGCTGCTATGTCCTGGCGTATTGAATAACATTGCAATGACAAAGTTTTCATATACTTCTTGCCTTTATCGTTACTGACAAAGATACCTCTCTGCCCGGCAGAGATCACATGGTTCTCTTCCTCTTTATCAATCAAGAACACTTCATTTAATCTATTTCCTTCGGCAATTACACGTGCTGGTAGGAGAGAGTTGGGAGCATTAACAGTATATAAAAAGTCCCAACTATCATGATTAATAAAGAATCCGGTAACTGCCAGTAACAACAGGACTGCTCCGGCAAATATACCGGATACCTTATGTATCTTTTTAAATGTCATATCTTTGCTTTCTTTAAAACGTGAAATCTATTCCGGCAAATAACTGCCTTGGAGAACCTGGTGTATATCTCTCTTCCCCAAAAGTAAATTCTGCTCTTTCCGCGTACCTTTTATTGGCGATGTTGTTAAGTTTCATAAATAGTCTCCAGGAGGAAGTTAACTTATAATCCGCTTTGAGATTACCTATTGTGTAACCTGAGTATTTATTATCATTCTCATTATCCATCCAATAAGAACTGGTAAATTGTCCTTCTGCCATAAGCGTTAATTTTTCGTTTGGTGTAAGAAAAAGTCTCACATTACCCTTATGCCTTGGAACTAAAGACACATTGTTATAATCAAAATCTTGATCATTATGAAATTTGATCTTTGAATAACTGTACGAGAACTTTGTTGAGAAAAAATCAAGGATGTTTTGTTGAAGAGACAGCTCTAATCCATTATGAAATGTAGCTGCTCCATTCTCATAAAATCTGTCTCCTGTCACAGAATCGGTACGACGGGTAATTGTGTCCCTTATATCCATATGATAAAGGACCAGATCAACCGAAGACTTACTAAAGACCTTTTTAAATCCAATCTCATAAGTATTAGTTATTTCTTCATCAAGTTTGAATGTTGTTGCCCCTGTAGTTCTTTGTTGAGAATAAAGCCTTGTTGCAGATGGAATTCTAAAACCGTTTGCATATCTTACGTACAATTCCATAGTTTCCTGTGGAAAATAACTTAATGATAATTTCGGACTATAATGTTCAAAGGAATTCCTGCCATCTGAAGGACGAAACCACTTTGAAGCCCCATATTTACCATCTGCAGTATTGTTAGAATAATCGAACTGATTGTAATCGTACCGTAAACCTGCTTTTGCAATAAGCTTTGAGTTTATGTTCCAGGTGGTCTGAATGTATGGTGAAATAGCATGATATTTCACATCATAATCAAAAATATTTCCTTGATCAATGTTAGTGCCAAAACCTGTCGGTACAAAATCAAACAGTTGTTTAAAATGTTCTTCGCCATAAGTACGTTCAAAGTCTAAACCTATTATGACTTTTCCTCTGCTAAACTTTCGTGTAATGTTATGCATAAATCCAAATGATTTAGATCTGCTATCGTTACTCGGAAGGCCATTTTCCCATGTAGCTATATATCGATTTCTATTACGTCGTAAATATCCAATTGTGCTAATCTCTATATTCTCAAGACTATAGTTGTCCCATTTCAAACTCAACCGTGCAAAATCAAATTTTCTTTTTAATTTAACAGTATCTTTTTTATCATCTACATTGCCGATAAATTCGTGATTATGTTTTAAATCATGACGCCCAATTAAAGAACCGGCTTGATCTGCGTTTGTTTCATTCGCACTGAATGACGCTTCAAGTTTATTATTATCATTAATGATAAAATCGTATCTTGCCATCGTTTCATGACGAGAATACTGTGTATGATCACGCCATCCTTCATTACGTGTGCGTCCAATACCTATTCGATACGAACTCTTTTCATTAATAGGACCACTTGTCTGCGTATAAGTATGATAATATCCATCACTGCCACCTTTTGTAGAGACAGTAGTTTCCCTCGATTTTGTTGGGGCTTTCGATTGAACGTTCACTGTTGCTGCTACAGCATCAGAACCATACAATGCGGTTCCCGCCCCTTTTAATACTTCTGTTGAAGAAGCGGTTTCAAAGTTGGTATATGACAGCGCATTATGATTAAAAAATCCTGATGATTGGACAGGGACATTGTCCTGTAGATAAAGAAAATATGGCAGAGTAGTTATTGGTGTGCGGACAGATAACATATGGCCAATGCCGGATCCTGTTTGTGTCACCAAAACACCAGAAAGTGAATTTAAAAGGTCTTTTTGGAAAATTGTCTGGTCAATTTTGATCTCCTCTTCATCCTTTTTGTCAATCTTCAATGCCTGCTTCAATTGAGACTCTTGTGTGCGTGTTCCTGTAACGGTAATCGCATCAAGCTGAATGATTTTATTTACGTCTTTTTTGTCAGTCTTTAATGTCTTGGCTGATTTGGTCTCTTGTGTATGCAATGTTGCCTTAGCATCTGGAGATCCAGCTTTATCTTGGGCGAACACATTAATTGGAATAAAAGAAAACGTAATAATTGCTAACAGTGTGACTATTCTCATTGTAGTATCCTTGAAATTGTTTTTACTAATTAGTTATTCTGGTAAGTTTTGAAAACTCTGTATGATTTTTGGCATGTCAGTCTAATCTGATGCTATCTTATTCAATAATGAAATGCGTCCGATGTTCTCATTATCATCCATTCTTGCCTATTTTTTGGTGTACTCATAATTGAAGAGTTAGACCAAAATTATCTGCAAGGATCACACGGTATATCGTTATCGCTGAAATACAGCAAAACAAACCATATTCGCCTGATAGCAAAAGAGATCCTGCAGATAAATAATAGAAACAAAAACATCTATTGAGATGTGATAAACAGCATAAGGGTCATTATCGTTAAGTGAGGATCTACTACTTAGAAGAAATCTCTCAATCCCACAGTTTTAAGTGGGAATATCTTGAAAATGATCTCAACCTAATGATCATGAGATAAAGGTAGAAAATGGCCAACTGGAGACAATAACATAAGACGATGAGTCCCCGTATGTAAGCAACGCATTTAATTACCTGGCTTATCTTGTTTATTTAATGAGTTTTTTGTTTCGCAATCTTATTAAATATAGATTGGACTTTATGCATGATGACGTGGTGGCTTGTCCGGCGGGGATAATCTTAAGGATGCCGGAAATACTTCTTGATGCTTTTTCAGATAAAAAAGCATAGATAGTTTTGGTGAGGAGCAGTCGTCCTCCGGAAGGCTGACATTATATGAAAATGATGTAGACTGATCAGGAAGACCTGAACACCCCAGACTCTTAATGAATGTGGAGAATATGCCTTGATAATCTTCCTTGAGCAAACTTTTCTCTTCAGAGGCATTAATATCTATAGCACAGCAACAACTGCTTATACTATGCAGTTCAGGATTACATTCACAGGTATGAGATTCAGGACGTAACGCGACACTCCTTTTGTGAACAACGGTGCTGAAACCTGGTGCAAAGAGGTTTACGAGCAGACACATTGAGATGATAATGCTTATGAAAGATGACGACAGCATGGACTTAGATGTCTTTGACAATAATAATTTATCTTTTATCATAAAAATTAAAACAATTTGTAAGAATACTGCGAAACACAAGTAGTTAGATTGTAATTATTCTGGCCGTTCTGTACAAGGTTTTTCTCCCGGCCCGGGTAATGTGGTCTTGGAACTTCCTCCAGCTGTTTCTTCCTTGATAAGTGTATCGATGTCAGGATAGGGATATATTGTAAGTGCATTATTCTGCTGCAGTCCACCGGTGTCAGCTGTAGGACCATAAGTGCTGTAAATATCCCGTCCCACCATTCTAAGTAACATTGTCTGCTGTCCTCTGTGGTGTGCGGTATGGGCGATTCTTCTGGTAACAATCCATGCCCGTGACTTACCAAATTCGAAGAACTTGACTTCTTCAGCCCACCAGTCATTATCCTTCTCTTTTAAGGCTACGGCCCGTTTTCCGGAATCCTCGGCATAACGTTTGATAAACTCAATACGCGTCTCCTTCTCAGGCAATGGCGGTGCACCTACATCAATACCAAGCATACCGGTAAACCATTTGTTTTCACCCATGCATTGGTGAATCATATGTTCAAGCGCATTTCTACCTCGCTTATCACTGGGGTGGGGGCGAGTAGAAAGGTCTTCGTCCTTAAACGTACTCCATGTACTTAAAACCTTAGTTCTTTCTGTTTCGTATGTATCTATTAGAAACTGATAATCCATTATAAACCTCCATCCGTTAATTAACTCAATATATAAATTATTGTTCAGAATCTGGACAGCTATATTATATTGGTAGAACAGCAAGAGATACAATTGTAAAACTATATAATATTTAAATCAAGGGGAAACAGGGAATATTACAGCTCAATTCCAGCACCTGGCTACTTTTGACATGTAAAACTTTTTGTTGATGAAAAATTAATAGAGGGTAAAATTCGATCTTTATTACATCGATATTAAAGTCTGTAAAAAATTATACGATGAATTTACTATCTATCTTGATAATAGCTGTTGGCCTTGCAATGGATGCTTTTGCGGTCTCCATTACATGTGGACTTACATTAAAGAGGCTGAAGATTAAACATGCTTTTACTATCGCTCTCTCCTTTGGCTTTTTTCAGGGGGTTATGCCGATGATTGGCTGGTTAACGGGAGTCGGATTCAGGAACTTTATATATAATATAGATCATTGGATTGCATTCGGGCTTTTAGTTGTTATTGGTGGTAAAATGATATATGAATCCTTTAAACTTGAATCTCCGGTGAAGAACAGAGAATTAAGTTGGACTTTTTTACTGCTTCTATCAGTTGCTACCAGTATAGATGCATTTGCAGTCGGCCTTAGTTTTTCTTTCCTAAAAGTTGAGATAATCACTCCATCATGTATTATAGGTGCTGTAACCTTTATTCTATCCATGATCGGAGTAGTAATTGGTAAGAAGGTGGGTCATCTCTCTGAAAGAAAGATCGAGGCATTCGGCGGCATCATTCTTATCTTAATTGGTATTAACATTCTACTGACGCATTTATATCAGAATATTTAGTAATAGATGATTTTAAATCTAAAAAAATGATCACGTGTTGAAAAATTATTATTATTAATACTAGATAAATATTTGCGAGGGCTTCTGCTAATACTAGTTTAAATTCCAGTAATCTTAAAAGCACAAAGTTAAATCTACTGTCGGTGAACCGTGACATTCCTTCCTTGGGTCGCTATGAAAGCTACATTAACAACCATGTGGGAACAAAGGTGTAACTTTTGGAAAAAGCGGTTGTTTATTCTTTAAGTGTTGTAAATTAGCAGTGTTATAGGTGCAGGTTAAAATTAAAACTCTGTGTAATTATTGGAAAAGTGTCACTTAATCATTTATTTATAATCTTCCAGTTTAAAACTGAATGCAAGTTTCTTTGTTGTAGTAAAGGAAACACCTAACCGTTTAGCAGGGATATATTTTGCTTTCTTTAAAGCTTTAATGGCTGCTTTATCAAGTGATTCACAACCTGCAGATTTTATTATCTCTATGCTACCACACTTACCTTTGCTGAGGATTGTCACTTCCAATACAGTTGTACCTTCATGACCTTGTCGTTTGCAACTGGAAGGGTAAGAAGGCTTAAATACGTTTTTAACCATGGCACCCTTTGTCACGCCTTTTACCTTAACATCCGCTATGATCTCTTTTGAATCAATAACAGATGCTTTTCTTTCCTGTACTTGTGACTTTTTAATATCGACTTCTTTTTTTTCGGTCTTAAAATATTCAGATCCGTAGGCTATTTCTTCCTGTTTATATTCTACTTTTTCTTCAACTTTGACCTGCTCCTTTTTTGGAGTTTCCGTTTTTTTTACAGGCTCAGGATTATCAATTATCTTTTCTTCTACCTCCTGAACTTCTTCCTTTATATTATCAAAGGATTTTGTAGAAGCAGTTGATGCTACCGACGGCACAAGGTGCATCTTGAGGCTGGATTCACCCTTTTTGAATATCACCTCCGGTTCAGAAGTAACAGTTAGTGGCATGATTAATACTATGTGTAGTGCCAGGGCTATTAATCCTGCAATTATTAAATTCTTTTTATACATATTCAGATTATGAGATTGAGAAAATTACAAGTATCAGTTCGCCAATTATTCAATTACTTAATCCTTCAATAGTCGGCCTTTCAGCGGGTTCTGTTTCAAAATATACTTCCTTTATATCGTCTCTCCTCAAGGTATCAAGCACGTCTATTACGACTCCAAGGTCGGCTTTTTTATCACCGTTAATGAATATTTTTGTCCCTTTCATCGCCTTTGCCTTTACTTCATCTGATAGATTTTCCAGTAGGATTTCTGCCTTATCTAGAAGTATTCTGTTATCCTTATCTACCGTAATTGAAATGTAATCCTTCCTGTCTATCTCAGCCGTTGTCGCCTGAGGCAGATCGACTTTAAATCCACGGTGAACTACCATGGACAACATGGCATATATAAAGAATACAAGCAATAGAAATACTATATCAATCAGAGGGAGCATCTCTATTCTCGCTTTTTTTACTTCAAATCCTGTTTTTAGTTTCATTTTATATTATTTATATGTTTTCTTCTGATACAATATTTCAAGACTGGTTGTATATTTTTCTAAATTTCTTGTAGCTTTTTCCACACAGGAAACAAAATAGTTATAAGGGACAAGTGTAGCCAGGGCTATTGTAAGTCCTGCAGCGGTTGTAATCAGCGCCTGCGCTATTCCAACGGTAACAGCCTTCGGATCTTCTATCCCCATTTGTCCCAGCATGTCAAATGACTGGATAATTCCAATTACTGTTCCAAGGATTCCCAGTAGAGGTGCCATGGTTATTATGGTATCCAATACGACAAGACCTCTTTTCATCCGACTAATTTCATCTCCCGCTGCCATTTCCAGGGCGTTGATCATCGAAAACTCAATATGTGCAAGTCCATTGCAGATTACACGTATTACATGATCTTTTGATTTACTGCCTAATCTTAACGCATTATCGTATTGACCGGTTTCAGCTACTTTCATGATATCAATCAACAACTTGGTATTTCTTGCCCTCTTCTCCTTGATCCAAAAAGACAGCCTTTCAATGGAAAATGTCAGCGCAATCACTGAACAGACCAATAGCGGATACATAACGTATCCGCCCTTTTGAAATAATTCAACCATCTGTTTCTCCTCAAATATTAGTTATATATTGCGTTACGTATGATAATGTCACCCTTTAACTTGGGCTTATTCCCACTTTTCGTTAAACCCCAGAGCAAATGATTTACAAATAAAATCTGTGAACGTATGATTGCTTATCCCCATGGGTTCACGAGAAAGGCATTCACGATAATGGCCTACCCTTTCAAACTTCCCTGAAATGGAGGCACTAAGCTGCGCTCCATAGGACGAAAAGATTTCGGGTAAACAGTTTTCCGGCAAGATTTCCCAATTTATTTTATCACGCAAGTGAACAAGTGCAGCAGTCGCGGCTACAGTAACGGAATCACGGTTAATATTTTCAAAATTCTTTTTAAGTAGTTTAGACTTTTCTTTATTTAGAAAACTGCAAATTTTTTCAATCATTGATTTTTTATCAATTCCGAATCGCTCTAAATGGATTTTGGCTGAACGCTGACTCTGAGAGGTGAGCGAATTCTGTAATGCCAGGGTCTTCTTTACGGATTTTTTTACCGTCAGACCGATGAGTTCTCCTAACTTAGTGTGCTTACCTGCACTGGTCAGGGGAGACTCTCCGGTTAGTCTGGATGCGATGCCAATCTGATCGGTTCCAGTTCCGGTAGCTAACCCGCATGAGTAGCGGGAATTAACCGCAAGCTCTTGAAGAGCTGCGGTTTTTGCCTCAGAGGCGGTAACAATAGACCTGACCATAGCGCCATGCGTAAGTTCTTTATTTATAATAATTATTGTGTTTATCGTGCCGTGAGGTTCATCAACTTCACCATTTGCGCTAATAAATTTACCATCCTGCTCATAAAGATTTGCCGGGTCACCTGCCCTGCCGGCGTTTACCTCCACACCTCCCGTGCTTATCGCCACTACCTTAAGACTTCGATATTCCTGAGATTCCACTGCAGCATAGTTCATGTTTGCGGCAGTGCCAAGGAGTGCTCTTTTTTCAGAAGAGAGTCCGTGTTTTTCACAAACCGACTTTAAATAATCAAGAGGGCTTTCGGCTATAGACGATAGGATCTTTCTGTCGTGCCCCGAAGGCTCACATAGTTGATGATTAGCGATACCCTCTAGATCGTCACGCAACCCTCCGTTTACTCTGCAAGTAGAAATCACCCTGTGTGGAACGAGAAAGTTAACATATATAATTTTCTCTTTGCGGTGTATTTCAAACCCGTCATGTTCCCCTATTAACATTGCCGTGTGTCCTTCTTCTCTTGATAAGAATTTAAATGTTGATAACACTGCTACTTATTAATCCGGCCAGACAGTCGGCTTACCTGTTTTGGGATGGGGGTAAACAGACAACGCAGTACCATAAACTTCACTGAGCAGTTCCGGCTGTAAAATCTCTTCAGGTGTACCGATTTTGACGATACCTCCTTCATGCATTAACATAATACGATCACTATACATAGATGTATAATTCAGATTATGCGATATCATGAAAATGGAAAGATTCTTATCATGTGCAAGTGATTGTGCAAGGCGATAAATTTCCAATTGGTAATGAATGTCCAGGTGGACAGTCGGTTCGTCCATCAATAAAATAGATGTTTTCTGCGCCAAAGCCCGGGCAATTAAGACCCTCTGCCTTTCACCGCTGGAGAGCTGGTTGAAAATCGTATCCTCATATTTCGTTAATCCGGTTCGTTCGATAGCTTCTCTTATTATTTTATGGTCGTTATTGGTTAAAGACGAAAGTGGGTGATGATAAGGATAACGTCCCATGGACACAATATCATAAACCGTGAAGTCAAATACAATATTTGATTCCGCCGGAATAATAGTCATGATCCTGGCAAGTGCCTGACGTTTAAAAGAAGATAACGGTATACCATCCAGTAAAATTCTACCAGTCTGAGGTTTCATTATCCCGCCAAGCAAATATAATAGAGTGGTTTTGCCAGCCCCGTTAGGACCGACAACATTGAACAATTCTCCCGCCTTAAAGTGAAAAGACAAATCATGAATAAAGGGAGTTTTTGTATACGAATAATTAAGTTGCTCAACCGTTACATTTTGATATCTTTCACTCATCGCATCCCCTTACGCTTGTTTTTCCATAGCAGAAACAAAAAAAACGGCCCACCAATAAGAGCGGTGATAACACCAACAGGGATTTCAGTTGGTGAAAGCAGTACACGTGCCAGGGTATCTGCAACGACCATGAAAATGCTACCGGCAATAACACAGGCAGGTAATAAACGCCTGTGATCAGGCCCGATTAAAAACCGCAATAAATGTGGAATAATAATTCCTACAAAACCGATTAGCCCGGTTAAAGCGACTATACTCCCGGTTAAAAGAGAGCATGCAAAAAAAAGAATCTTTTTTAAACGTTCAACATCAATACCAACAATTTGTGCATCCAGTTCGCCCAGAGTAAGCGCGTTCAGATGCCGTGCCTGCGGCAAAATCACTCCGATTGCCAGAGCAACATATAGAAATATCCATAATAAATTTCCGTATTCCGGAGTTGGTATGTTTCCCATTAACCAGGTAAAAACCTGCATCAATTGTAAAGGCTCCAACAGGGTTTGTAGAAACAAAATCAATGCTGAAAGCATTGCCTGTAATGAAATACCGGCCAGTAACATCGTTTGCGTTGGTAGATAATTACCTACTCTGGAAAAATTATAAACAAATAGTATGGTTAAAAGTGCACCGCATATGGCAAAAATAGGGACAATTTGAAAACCGATAATCAACAAATGTAAACCAAAGCCCATGGCAACTACCGCACCCAGTGCCGAACCTCCAGAAACTCCTAGAATATAAGGGTCGGCAAGCGGATTTCTCAATAATGCTTGAAATACCGCTCCGGTTAAAGATAGGGTAGCACCGGTAAGCGCGGCCAGAAGAAGTCTGGGTAATCGCACATGCAATAATATAATGTTTGTTTGATTAGAAGCAGCTTCTCCAAAAACCGTGTTTTTCAATTGCGCCCAGGTGATTATCACAGTGCCGGATTTCCAACAGAATAAAAAGATGAGGACCCAGCAAATTGGAATCGCGAACAACAATATTTTACAGTTTTTCATTTTTCATTATCCGTTGAATCTCTTCTGCCTTTTCAGGATGAAGCTGTTGAGCTATTGAAGCCAGCGCCTGGACCACTCTTGGACCGGAACGATTGATGAGGTCATGATCAACTTCAACGAACCTCTGGTCACGTACGGCAGGGATACTTTTCCAACGCTTCCAGAATGGCAGCTGGTTTTCCATGTCAAGCGCGTTGCCCATACCGCTTGAAAATATCATGACATCCGGCGACATGGCGATAACACTTTCAATAGTTAACCTGGGATATGCCTGGTCGATGTCCCCGGCAATGTTAATTCCCCCTGCATCATAAATTAAACTGTTAATGAAACTTTTGGCCCCAACGGACGTTATAGGATTCAGGGCGATTGAATAAAAAGCACGGGGCTTTGGCATTCCCTGAACCAGAGACCGAATCTGTTTATAACGGCTCTCTAAATTTCCAGCTGCTTCTTTTGCTTCTTTTTTATGCCCTAAAACTTCTCCGAGCCAGTTAATGTTTTTTATAATATCAGAAAAATTTTCACTGCGTAAAACAGCGACATTCAGATTTAGCCTCCGTAGATGATTTACATCACTCCTAGGTGCTCCTTCATAGGACATGACAACCAGGTCGGGATTTAATGAGATGATTTGTTCAATATTGGGCTTTACATAACTGCCTACCTTGGGAAGATCTTTAATAGAAGGAGGGTAGTAAGAATACAAGGAAACGCCTACCAGCATAGAATCCGCTTCAATAACTCCTAATATTTCTGTTGCACTCGGAGAAACGGAAATTATTCGTTTGGGCGAATTGTCAAAATGTAGAGAAAAATTAGTATCATCAATAAAGATCTTTGTCTTTCCGGAATCCACAGGCTCTGCCTGCAAATGTTGACTGCACACAGTCAGTATAATCCAGAATATTAAGAAAAGCATAGTTCTATAATTTTGATTCATAATTTTATTGTTAATGCTAAAAAACTTAGATTTCGGATTACGCGTAACACGTAACCCGAAACTAGCTATATTCAAATTTCCGGATTTAACAGTTACTACTTATCTACCTTGGGAGAACAGACGTCCTTTTTATAAATCCACTTTGTACTATCGTCTTTATTAAGAACACGCCTAAAGGCCAACTTATCAGCACGCTTGCCATTAATTTCATAGTACCAGCCCTTATCGCCACGTCTGCCTTTTACGCCGTCAATAGACGTAACGAATATATAGTCCTTCACCTGATGAGTTTCTACCTGCGCAACCGACTCAAGTACTTCCAAAGCGGTTACCCCTTCCGTCCATTTCGTCTCGGCGTCACGGATTTTACGTGTGCCGCCGTAGTCGATACCCACTTTCACTTTTTCACTTGCACATACTGCCGCACAAAAAACGGTTAAGCAAATAAAGACAACACTGATTTTACTTATGGTCTTCATTCTTTTCTCCTTTCTAAAAGATTGAAATACTTCCGTTACATACTGAGTTTTACCCCAAAAAAGAATCTTGCCCCTGCCGATCTGAACCCTAGTATTTCATCGTACTGGATGTCTAATACATTTTCTGCTCTAGTGTAAACCTGCAGGTGTTCTGAGTAGTCGTATGACAATGCTGCATCAAGTTTGTGCACACCCGTGTTAGTCCTTATGGTCGGCCTTCCTGTAGGTGTAATTCCACCACCGTCAGTACCGTCCCTGGAATTCCCGACAATTGTGTCGTCAACGTTTATGTTAAATTTATCCAGAAAGCTGTAATTGATATTAACAGAACCCTGCTTCCGAGGCTGCCTTCTCAACTCCTTTTTCGCCCCGTCTCTGGTATTAGTCTTCGTAAATGTACCCCTCAGAGTTAAGCCCTCAAATGGTTTGATTACGGCCTCTGCTTCAATGCCCTCTGTCCTGACAAAACCAAGATTTCGTGCCTCGAAGACAAATCCACCTGTATCAACTGCCTCAATAAGATTTGAAAATCTATTATTAAAATAGGTTACACCAAAGAAGAACTTGTCATCAAACAGGTATTGCTGAAAACCCAAATCATAACTCTCGCTCTCTTCCGGATCCAAAATGGGATTACCGAAATTTGGAAAGAACAACTGATTTAGCGTGGGACCTCTGAACCCCTTTCCATAATTGGCCTTGAACTTTGTATCTGTCTCCTTCAGATGGTAAGCAATCGATAGTTTGGGATTAACGTCCTTTCCAAATGTGTTGTTATCGTCTAATCTCAATCCTGCGTTGAAGAAGAACCTGTCCCATAGTTTCAGCTGATTCTGGAAGTACCATCCTCTATTGATTAATGTTTCATCAAATGTTCTATTGTCAGCAGACTGGTTTTCAAATTCAAAACCGACTACAAAGGTATCAATATCCCTGTATTTCAGGGTATGCTGCCAGTTACCCGTGTAAATTTGTGTATCGAGGCGGAACCGAGAGTTGGAAGTTTCGGCCGTACCCGGGTTTGCCCTGTCAATACTTACCAGATCAGAATCAGCAAATGAGAATTTTAGACTTTGACTCCACCAATCTGTCAAAGATTGATTAACAACCGCGTTCATATTAAAATCCTCATTCTGTGAAAATCTGTTTGGGTCCTGCTTGAACGCGCCGTCATCAAGAGCTACCATGGAGTCATTGTATCTCATTGCAGCATCAAAATTTATTGTTTCACTAATCTTGTAACCAAACTTTGATGATATATTAGTCTTATCATAATCATCATCAGACCCGCGCCCATCACTGTCAACCCTGGCAACATCAACGGAATAGTTAAATTTCCCCAAACTTCCACTTGAGTTTATTGACTCATTAAACGTCCTTTCGAGTGTCCCAAATTCTGAGCGAATACTGAACTTCGGTTTACCTTTACCTTTCCTGGTAACGATATTTATCAGGCCTCCCATGGCATCAGAACCATACAGTGTGCTTTGAGCACCCCTTACTACTTCTATCCTCTCTATATTATCGGTAGTGAGATTTGCGAAATTAAAGGTCCCTGTTGTTGCACTGTTTACCTGTACACCGTCAATCATTACTAAAACCTGGCTTGTGCTAGATCCTCTTATTGTCATCTCAGATTGCCGGCCAATAGAGCCGGACTTGCGTATATTCAATCCGGGTACACTGCGTAGGGCCTCGAAAATAGTTGTCGCCTTTTGCTGATCAATCTGCTCTCTTGATATAATGGAAACAGAATCTGGCAACTGACTGACCGGTGTCTCTGTCCTCGTTGCGGTTACCATGATTACTTCAGTATATTCGTCAACTCCTGCAACCAGAGCTTTATCTTGCATTGCTGACTTATTTGATTCTTTTTTCAGGTTGACATTGCTTTCAGAAAAACAGATAGCGGGTAAAAACGATAGTGATACAAACAATAGAATAAATAAACAGTACTTCATATAAACCTCCTTTTCCCCTCGGAAAAAAGTGCTGGAAAAACGTGTAAGACAGGTTTCCTGGCTTTCGGATCATCCTGGTTTCTGCACCTTCCCATCCGCCGAAAGCGAACAGTGGTATTTTGCAGATTTCGTCACCGATTACAGTTGCGGGGCAGCTCCCGTTAACCGAGTTTCAACTCGGCAGGGATTCCCTTAAATCTCACACACAGTAAAAAATTATTACAAAATATTAACTCAAATGATTACCTCCAATATCATTTTGTAGGCTGATTTATTACTCCAATAAAAAAACCCGGATCTTCGATGGGAAGATCCGGGTTTTATGTTATATGTATTATGTAATAAAAAACGTATTCTACCTCCACCTTCTTTACCTTCGAAGAGTTATTGTGAAGTATTTACGGGTAGGTCTTCTGACTATCGGGTCATCCTAATGACTGCGCCTTCCCACCCCGGTCAAAGCCGGGAGAAGTGGCCTGTTATCACGTAATATCGTGATATGCAGTCTTAGTAGCCGATTACAGCGGCGGGTCCGTGCCCTTTAAGGGACTTCCCTATTAAGTCGCTACCAGCAAGTTGCTGTTAGCAAACACCCGTAAACATATTTTAAATTTTCAAAGTGCATTTAAATTGCAAATACTCGTAAGAAATATACAGATTAGACAAAACATTGTCAATATCAAACAATAATATTATTACACCGTTAGACTGAGCGAACGACCTTTGATTGACAATCTAAGAGTCAGCTTGTCATAAGTATTATTCTGGTGAAGTACCGTGGTTTACAAACAATTACTGTTGCGGTGACTGTATATTGACTTCGGTAACTATGTATTCTTATTTATTGATCTTTCGATTGGGAGTCAAAGAGTCTGTATTAATAATTCACAGAGTATAACATAACTACTCATTAGCGGACGTTGGGAATAAGTCTTGGTATGATAGAGGCTTATGTGCAACAAATTTTCACTAAAAATGGTGGGGCATTATCATGGTTCAATCTCCCCACGCACCTTTTTTAGTGACATAAAAAAAAGAATATAAAATAGCACTATTTGTGATTAAATATTTCCGCCGGAAACTTATTAACATTTTATACCCCCATAAGATATTAATGTGCTAAAACATATTTTGTGTTTTTAACTTCAAGCAAGAAATAGATGATACAATGAGAATTATTACTTTTGGTATAAAAGTAGGTGGAACACCTCTGTACTTTTTTGAATATTTATATATTGTGTTTGAATACGGTAAAACACCGTTTTACTTTTAATAAATATTTGTTATAGATATTTTATTACATAAAAAAAGGAAGACATAAGCGGCAACTTATGTCCTCCAGAACATTATTCCCATTCACCAATGAAAAAGAATAATACGTATAGATTAGTTAATAAACTCAATATAGCAATAAAAAAAGCTGCATGGATGAGGACGGTCACTACCGCCCGGAAGACATGCAGCTTTTTTTTTGGCTTCAGATTGGGAGAACCCCTATGACTTGATACTAAGAAACAACTAGAACACTGATTTTTAAAGTGTTGAAATATTAAGACTTACAATGTGGTAAATTTCAGCCGTTTTTATAGCATTTTCAGGAGAAAAATTATGTGTAAATGCGCAGTAAAAAAAGAGAGAAAATCTGGAGTTATGACCGTTAAAAATAGCTGGAGGCTTAGAGCACTTTGGCGT
>JABGRF010000195.1 GCA_018648405.1 Candidatus Scalindua sp. | reverse complement strand
AGAAGGCATTGGGTTATCACTTGAAACCAATTGTCGTTATCAATAAGATTGACAGACCTGAAGCAAGGCCGAATGACGTCCTCGATGAAGTCTTTGACTTGTTTGTAGACCTGGAAGCTGATGATGATCAATTAGACTTCCCGGTAGTTTATGCTAGTGCAAGAGATGGATACGCTATGCGTGAGATAGGCGAAAAGAGCACTGTTTTAACTCCACTACTGGACGCTATTATTGAGTATATTCCCCCGCCAACTACTAACCCGGACGAACCATTTCAGATGCTCATACAGGCACAGGATTATAACGACTACGTTGGCAGAATTGGAATTGGAAAAGTTGTAAATGGGAGTATACGTGCCGGCAGCCAAGTTGCCTGGCTCAAGAGAAATGGTGAAACGTCTAAAGAAAAAATTTCAGAAATCTATTCTTTTGCCGGTCTGGAACGAGTAAGTATAAAAGAGGCTGTTGCCGGTGATATAGTAGCAATCACCGGAATAGAGAATGTAGAGATTGGAGATACTCTGGCAGATGTCAGCAACCCAAAGCCGCTTCCTATCATAACCATAGACGAACCGACACTGTCTATGATGTTCTCAGTAAACGACTCCCCTTTTGCCGGTCAGGATGGGAAATATGTAACAAGTCGAAATTTGAGGGAGAGGCTATACAGGGAATTACGTTCAAATGTCTCGCTTAAAGTACATGATGATAAATCTAGAGATTCTTTTCACGTATCGGGTAGAGGATTACTACATCTATCTGTTTTGATTGAAAGCATGAGGAGAGAGGGCTACGAACTTCAGGTCTCAAAACCAAAGGTTATTTACAAAGAGATTAATGGGAAAAAAGCAGAACCAATTGAATTCCTAGTAGTTGATGTTCCTAAGGAGTTCGATGGTCAGGTTATATCACTACTAGGTATGAGAAAGGGAGAAATGGTGAGTATGCGTGAAAACAATGGACGAATTCATTTTGAGTTCAAACTTCCATCACGCGGACTAGTCGGACTAAGACTGAGACTCCTCAGCTCCACCCAGGGAACAGCCATTATGTATCATAATTTCCATGAATACGAATTTTTTAAGGGTGCCATCCCACACAGGCCTGTAGGCGTCATAGCATCAATGTCAAATGGTGATGTAATGGCATATGCACTTGACGGTTTACGGGACCGCGGAGTCATGTTTGTCAAACCTGGAGACAAAGTCTATGAAGGCATGGTCGTAGGTGAACACTGTGATCAAAAGGACATAGCCGTTAATGTGTGTCGAGCTAAAAAAGCATCTAACATGAGATCTGCTACAGCAGATAAAGCGATAAAGCTGTCACCAGCAAGAGAACTGACTCTTGAAATGGCATTAGAGTATATTGAAGATGACGAGTTAATTGAAATCACCCCTAAAACCTTTCGTATGAGAAAAAAGTTATTGAAAGAAACAGATCGTAAGCGAAACAGAACAGCACACAATGTATCAAAATAAAATCTCAGTCTAACATAAAGTTTAGAGGTCGTTTATTATGAACATTGAACAAAAACCAGAAATTATTAAGCCGAACAGATCAGTGTACACTATTTATAAATATGCTAATTTAAACTCGACTAATGCGTTCCTCAAACAGCATTGTGCATCCTTGCCGGATTATTCTGTAATCTGGGCTGATGAGCAGACAGAAGGAAGAGGACGTTTTGCCAGAATATGGGATTCACAACCGGGCTTGGATCTGACATTTTCTATCCTGCTGCCATTAACGTCACTGGAGCAACAACGGAGACAGAATATAACGCAGATTGCAGCGTTGTCTATTGCCCAGGCACTCGAAGGCTATGGTTTGAAACCCTCTGTAAAATGGCCAAATGATGTTTTGATTCAGGGCAAGAAAATATCAGGAATACTATGCGAAATAACAGAAATAGATGAGAGAGTGTGCGGAGTATTGGGGATAGGCATTAATGTAAATAACACTGAGAAATTTCTTGCGAGCCTAGATATCCCAGCAACATCACTCCGCTGCGAGTTGCGCCACAAGGTTGTGCGCAAGGATCTTTTGAAAAAACTTCTTGAAATTATAATTAATTGTTTTAATGTATTATGCCAGTCTGGTTTCACGCTTAACCGACAGGAAATAAAGAAAAGATTGGCATTTATAAATGAACAAATTGTCTTTACAGATGTGAAACAAGATTCGTATTCAGGAAAGATAATAGACCTGAATGATGATGGGACACTGCTTTTTGAATGTGAAAAGCGTGGCATTATCAGCTTAAATTCTGGAGAAATAGCGTTTCATAATTCTTACACAATGAGGAAATCCTTATGATTAGTAATGCAATTATGCTGATGTTTATTGGCATGGGAATTGTTTTTATTTTCCTTGTTCTTCTAAACGTAGCTATATCATTACTCGAGCGTATCACCAGAGAACACACACTTAGGGAAGAAACTGCTCTTGCCGAAGAAGAGATTGCTCGCAAGCGAAAAAAGAATAAAAAGAGTAGAACGTCCAGTGATAGTAGCGTACAGACGGCAGTTATTTCTGCAGCCGTTCATGCTTACAGAAATACTTAAATGACTCTAGGACATTATGTAATGAATTATCAAGATATTTAAGTAAATTATCCAAATTATTGGAGAGATATATAATTTATCGAAAGGGTGGTTATTGTGAAAAAAGTTAGATTCATGGACACTTCGTTCAGGGATGGATTTCAGTCTGTTTATGGTGCACGTGTACTTACTCAGGACTTTATGCCTGCAGTTGAGGCCTCTGCTGAAGCGGGAATTTTACACATGGAAGCTGGAGGTGGTGCGCGGTTCCAATCTCTCTTCTTTTACTGTAATGAATCAGCATTTCATATGATGGACACCTTTAGAAAGTTTGCGGGCCCTGATGCTAATCTACAGACCCTTGCCAGGGGTATAAATGTTGTTGCCCTGTCACAGGCACCAAAAGATATTATAAATCTTCATGCTGTCCTCTTTAAGAAGCATGGCATGACTACTATACGAAACTTTGACGCTCTCAATGACATACAAAACCTTGAATATTCCGGTAAGTGTATAACGGATGCAGGTCTTCACCATCAAGTATGTATAACCCTTATGGATCTACCGGAAGAGTGTGAGGAGGCTCACACATCAGCATTCTACCTTCAACGCCTACAGGGCATTTTGGATTCAGGACTTCCTTTTGATTCGGTCTGTTTTAAAGATGCAAGCGGTACTGCCAACCCGCAAAAGGTGTATGAAACATTTAAGGGCGCGAGAGAGCTTCTCGGGGATGATGCATTAATATGGTACCACACCCATGATACTGCAGGTGTAAGTGTGGCATGCAATCTTGCGGCAATTGAAGGAGCTGCTACAAAAGACAATAACCTTGGTATTGACCTTGCAAAGAGCCCTGTCTGCGGCGGAACATGTCAACCAGACATTATTTCCATGTGGCATGCTCTTAAGGGTAAGCCGTGGACTATTGACGTTGACATCATGAAAATTGTTGAGGCGGAGAAGATTTTCGAAGAGTGTATGAAAGATTATTTTATACCAATTGAGGCGAAACAGGTATCTCCAATCATCCCTCTTTCTCCTATGCCGGGAGGCGCGTTGACTGCAAACACTATGATGATGCGTGATACTGGAACACTGCATCTATATCCGGAAGTAATAAGAGAGATGACGGAAGTCGTTAAAAAAGGTGGATTTGCAACATCAGTTACACCAGTATCGCAGTTCTACTTCCAGCAGGCATATGCCAATGTAACACAGGGAAAATGGAAGAAGATTACAGATGGTTATGGAAATATGGTGCTTGGATATTTCGGACGTACCCCATCCAAACCTGATCCTGAGATTATTAAACTTGCAGAGAAACAGTTAGGTAAAAAGCCATTTGACGGTCATCCACTAGATATCCTTGAACCTGGAATTCCACAGGCCACAAAATCACTTCAGGAAAACAGATTAGAGATAACTGATGAAAATATCTTTATTGCATACGCGTGCGGTGAAAAAGGAATTAGTTTCCTGAAGGGAAACATGAAAGAGAACATCAGAAAAATTACAACTGAAGCGGAGGCAGAAGTTCAGGCCCCTGCAGCTACACAGCCTAAAGGTACAAAAGGTTCTGGTAATTATACTGTTACTGTTGATGGAAAACCTTTCAACGTTACAGTCGCTGAGGGAACCGGCGCTGTCCAGACGATTACTCCAACCTCCCCTGCGATAGCAATTAAAGGAGAACCTATTGTAGCCAGCATGCCGGGTTCTGTTACGCGTATCGAAGTAGGTGCGGGAGACACAGTAAAAGCAGGAGAGGATATCCTTGTTCTTGAGGCCATGAAGATGGAATCGCCGGTTAAAGCCCCGAAGGATTGTAAGATTATTGCAATTGAAGTAGCGGTAGGCGACAATGTAAAGAACGGTGACACTCTTGCAATGATTGAATAAGCTTAATACATATTAAAATGAATAAAATACATTTACAAACAATCTGTTATTTTCTTTTCGCTCTCTTTGTGTTTGCTTACACAGTAAATGCTGAAGAATACTCTACTACTTCACGTAATACTGTAACAGTGAAAGTCCCATCAGACTCAACACTTCTGAAAGTATCAATTAAAAATGGTGCAGAGCTTAAGATAGGTGACAAAGTCAGGGAAGGCGATTTTATTGCTCTTATTGTAGATAAACAACACAATAAGATCACGGTCACTTCCGGGGTTTCCGGCGAAATTATCGATATCAACAGAGACGTGTATAAGAAGTTTACTTCAATACCTGCTGGAACGGCTCTCCTCAAAATTAAAAAACAAAATATTGTAGCTCATTCAACAGAATCTGAAGAAGGTAAGGACAAATTATCATTTTCAATAGTTTTTAGAAATTTATTAAGAAGTACCGGGTTATATGCGCTGATTTATGACAATGCTGCTAATTGGACTGAGGGCATAGGTAAGTTGTTCATGATCAGCGTAGGATTGCTTCTGATTTATCTCGGAATCTCTAAAGGATTTGAACCACTACTCTTAATCCCTATTGGCATGGGTGCAGTGCTATCTAATATCCCTCTTGCATTTATCAATGATGATGGAGGTATAATCAGATACATATATGATGGAGGTATAAAGACAGGTATTTTCCCACTAATAATATTTATGGGTGTCGGTGCGATGACTGACTTTGGACCATTACTCGCTAATCCTCGTACAACTTTACTAGGTGCGGCAGCTCAGTTCGGTATCTTCTCTACCCTGATCGGAGCCATACTCCTTACAAAGTTTATTCCGGGAATTGACTTCTCTCTCAAGGACGCTTCATCTATTGCAATAATCGGAGGTGCAGACGGACCAACATCTATCTTTCTTGCATCTAAACTCAGCCCAAGACTGCTTGGCTCTATCGCGGTAGCCGCATATTCATATATGGCACTAGTACCGATAATTCAGCCTCCGATCATGAAATTGTTAACAACCAGTAGTGAACGAAAGATCAAGATGACACAGCTACGTTACGTATCACAACGGGAAAAGATAATATTCCCTATTGTAGTTATAGTCCTCTGTGCCCTGCTGATACCATCTGCGGCACCACTTATAGGCTTCCTCATGTTTGGCAACCTCATGCGTGAATCTCTGGTTGTCAA
Source organism: Candidatus Scalindua sp. (assembly GCA_018648405.1). Lineage (GTDB taxonomy): Bacteria > Planctomycetota > Brocadiia > Brocadiales > Scalinduaceae > Scalindua. The sequence goes on along the minus strand of JABGRF010000195.1, from coordinate 12,789 downwards.
GCGTTTGAGCGATACTACTCAGAACGCACTCATTAATATAGTTACAATTTTCCTTGGACTTGGAGTTGGTAGTAAATTATCTGCAGACAAGTTTCTCAATCTTGAGACACTGGGCATTATTGTACTCGGCCTGTTTGCATTCTCGCTTGGAACAGCTGCCGGTGTGATCATGGCAAAGATCATGAATATGTTCTCATCCAAAAAAATCAATCCTCTGATCGGGTCTGCAGGAGTTTCGGCTGTTCCAATGGCAGCCAGAGTTTCTAACAAGGTAGGACTAGATGAGGATCCTCATAATTTCCTTCTTATGCATGCAATGGGTCCAAACGTGGCGGGTGTAATCGGGTCTGCAGTTGCGGCGGGTATTCTCCTCGCGGTATTTATGTAAAGCTACTCTTTTTTCTTATACTTTCCATGGCAGTCATCGCAGGTTTTCTGCAACTTTTCATACTCAATATTCATCTTGACCATCTCTCTCGATTCGCACGCCTCAACCACTGCTAGAGACTGAAAATGAAATGCAGTATCCAGCAAGACAAAATCCTTTGGCAACTCCACCTTTCTCATTCCGGTAAAGATTAAAGGTGACGTGTTTTTTAACATCATAGCATATTTACTTATATCATCCCAATTTTGTATATCAATTGCCTCTGCCAATGCTTCATCATAATCATCAAGAGATTTCATATGCATCCTGAATTTAGATACACTTGCATAGATATCGCTCTCCTCATTATCATGGACTAACAAAGTCATTTCTTGCTCATTTATATCCAATCCCTCATCTGAAATTTCAACTCTATGTCCAATTTGTTCTCTAGAAAAGTAAAAGAGAGGTATCAGAAGGATTATTAACGGCAAGATGAGCCAATGTGCTTTCATGTTTTCTCAACCCCGCTATATCAAAATTATACACTGTCATAATTACTTAATATTTTGACAATTTCACCAAAATCAGGCGCATATTCGTATTCATCTGTATACATCAAATTAAGACCTCTTCCCCCCCATTGAGTCCACACATTATCATTCTCATAATCCAATACTACGTCTACCTTATAACTGTCTCTCTTGAAAAGCACCTTGATTTGCGACAATTCAACATCATTGTCGATAAGCTTATGAATTATGTTTTTAAAGCTAGCGTCATGCGTGGCAACAACGCCAAACTGTAACAACGGCTTCTCATATTGAAGAATGTCATATCTGTTAATACTTTTCATAACACTGTCTACAAAATCGGTATAGTTATCTCTTAAAAACAACCTGGTAAGAAATCCGACATTTTTATATGATCCGTCGGTCGGAGTAATATGGAGTAGATAACCGAATTTACCTGGATAACTGATGGTCATAGCAGTACATGTAGCAACACCTTCAGTGTAAAGCAACTGGCTGTTCTTGCTCTTTTGAAACTCTTTGAAATCAACCTTTATACTACTGTTGTTAAGTTTCCAATCCTTTATATACGTTTTTTTCTTTTCTTTCTGATATGAATAGTCAGCCAGATAATTAGTTACTTTATTGTAAAACTCCTTCTCTCTATCCCTATAGATTTCAGTTATAACTTCATCTTCATCAATTTCTGCTATAATAATCCATTCAGTACCTTCATAGTTAAACTGTTCGTATGAGCTGAAAACCCTCTTGTCACGATAGTCTTCAATTATTTTGCTTCCTCTTTTTTCCAGTAATGCACTCTTCACTGCTTCAGTATCAATCTGTTTGGTAATTATTGTACTATCATCGATAAATCTAGATTGTGTTATCATTAACTGCTTTTGATTTACCAGGTATACTTCACCTGTTCTGCCCAGCTTACGTCGGTCTGTTAAGATACTGTTAATATCGTTTATCGGCAATTGCAGCACAAAATACCCCAGTACTTTATCATCTTCTATGACGGAAGATATGAAGAATGAGGCCGGCTCATCAGAAACAGAATAATACTCGTAATCAACAAACTCAGTGTCTCTGATTTCTGCCTTTCTTATTTTCTCATATAACGCAATTCCATCAAAGCGATCTTCATGTATATTTCCCAGGAAGTCATTTTCTTTTTTGACAGTAAAGAAAATATCTCCTTCAGCATCTATAAATAGAATATCATAAAACTTATCTAATTCAGTTACAAAGAGTTTGCTAATTGAATCTTCCAGCAATATGTATTCTATTCCGCTATATCTCTGGTTTTTATATAATCGGTGAAGTTTAGTAAAATAATTTTTAATATCATTATTCTGACATGCCTCCACTCCTCGCGCTTTCTGCTGATCCAGATAGTGTGTCACCTTAGCCTTTTTTTCATTCCTGATACTTTCTAATTTCGAAAAAGTAGCCTTCTTCGGATTATAATGAAAGCATATATCATCAAAATTAAAAAAAAGATATACTGCAAAAATAACTAAAACAGACGGCACACCGATAATCAATGTTTTCCTGGCAAGACTATTACGCTTCATAAATACACCACATCCAAAAAAGTTTTAAATTTAATTATCATGGTATTATACAAATTATTCCAATGACATCTAACTTATATTTATGTTCAATAGTGAATGTTGATTGTCAGATGTGTTGTGATGGATGTCTCGATACAAGTTAACTCTATAATAGGGAGGGCCATAAATAGATGCACAAATATACTAAATTATTTGCACTAGTTCCTGGTTTCAGACAAAGCCTTCAATGCATTTATTATATCTTCAGGCTCCATACGTTTTTTATAATCTGTTTTAGCATAAGATGCTTGTATTATTCCATTCTGATCGATAACAAAAGTTCCCGGTATTGGTAGACCAAGACGATCTTTGCCATTATAAGCAGTGATATCAAAACTAAATCTATTCTTATACAATTCATGCAGTTCCTGAGGAACTTCAAAATAGAGATTATATGCTTTCATTACGCTGTCATCAAGATCACTTAAGATCTCAAAAGTATATTTCGATTTATCAAGCTGTTCCTTCGACTTATCTGGCCTTTGAGGAGTAACAGCAATCAGGGATGCATTATATTTACTAAAATACGGCAGACTACTTTGAAGAGCATTCAATTCAATATTACAGAATGGGCACCAGGCACCTCTATAGAATACCAAAACTACTGGCCCCCCTTCTAAACGTTCAGAGAGTTTGACTTTTTTTCCAAAAGCATTAGATAATTGGAAATCAGGTGCACTCATTCCAACTTTCAATCCGGGTTCAGGCGTGGCTTTCTCTAAATCTCGGGCAGCTCTGACCATGACAGATCTATCTTCCTCACTAAGTTTATCACCACTGCGATTTGCCACGAATGCTTCTACTCCACTCTTAAAGCTCGGTGGTGTCACATCATTCGCTACATTTGTAGAGACACAGCCTGCAAGTAGAGCTAGAAGCAAAATTACTATTGCTATATATATTCTATTCATTTTAACTTCTCCATATAATAAATTTATCGTTAATAAGATTATATGAGAATTTTAACAATATTGAAAATCATTTTGTTCTATAAATTAACTCTAGACACTCCAAATAAGATTGCCGCTATGCTGTTCTATGATATACTCTAGAAAATAATATACTATTACCAATAAACATTATGTCTATATTTAACGTATCTGAAAAGAAAGAGAAGGCCCTACTTGACAGAATGTGTGAACTGAATGTTAAAGAAAACGATCTTGAAGAGAGTTTTATTCGTTCCTCCGGTCCCGGCGGGCAGAAAGTAAATAAGACATCTTCATGTGTGTTCCTACGTCACATTCCTACAGACATCACAGTAAAATATCAGAAAGAACGCTCGCAGTCTCTCAACAGGTTTTTTGCACGACGCACACTTTTGGATCAAATAGAGCTTAAACAGAAAGGATATATAATAGAAGACAAAAAGCGTATTGAAAAAATCAAGAGTCAGAAGAGAAAAAAGAGAAAACGTACAAATGAAAAATTAAAGGCTATTAAGCCTAAACAATCAGACTCAGAAGAAAACAAACGATAACAACTTCTCACATAGTATTATTTCTGACTTTGTGTGTTTACACTTTTTGAACTACACTTCAATTATCTTGGGTTACAACTGGGGAATAACACCTATCGTTACTCACATTAATTATTAGTTCAACATCACGCAGTCAAACTGAATAATCCATATCATACATCTAAGCTTGCACTTAACACTATTTCGCCTGAAATCCAATTCCAGTATATGCATTTGGCATAGACTATGCTATTACAAATGTCAGTGTTAAAAGTATCAAGACATTTCATACAAAGAGAAGGCAATGGGGTTCTTTAGTAAAATAATATCTGGCATGAGCAAAAAGAGTGACAAGAGAATTGAAGGCTATGTTCAAGCATGTGAGAACCTCTATAACTTAAGTGTAAATCTGTTTCCGGACAAAGATCCCCATGAGCATCTTGTAATAGTTTTATGTACGATCTGGACAAGATCCGGTGTCTACAAAGAAGCTGAAATAGACAAACCCACTCAGGCCCGAGAGATAGTTGCTTACACTCTATTCTCTGCCTGTCTGCCCCCAGAGAATAGGGCACGCGTTCTTGCCTACAAGCTTATTATGGAAGAGAAGGAACTCTCATCACGCATTAGTACAGGATTCCCATGATACTACAAAGAATATAGTAAGGCTTCAAAATCAATATGGGATGCAAAGAGGAATGGTTCACTCGAAGACTTATACGGCCGCTATAACAAAAACAAACTACACCAGGAGATTCTGTTCAATCAGAGAAGCAATAATAAAAAAGAGCAATCTTTAGTGAATCAAAACAAAACATATGCTCAAGGCAACATAGTCTCAGAAGTCAGTAGAATGATCGTACAAATATCAATAACTATGACCCAACAGCGAATCACATTATGTATATAACAACTCTATTGTAGACAAATTTATCTCCCTTTAACATCTCGCTTAATATGGATTTCTCAACTGAAAAATGGCTACAACTTTTTAAATAGTGGCTTCCATATTATCAATAGTACTCCTGAAGTGACGACTAGAATAATTCCCCAGATCATTAAATCATAATCAAAGTCGGAAAAAGTGCGAATATTATTACATAAAGCGGTATCGCATTTATTACAGATTACCCTTAAATCTGATTTAACTGCTACGAGATGTTTATAGGTCCTACTTAAAGCTTTAAAATTTATTGCAACGAACATTATATAACCTGCCGATATCATAATTTTCACTGGCATGCTTAATTTTGGCTTCTTTCCAAAAAACCATCCAACGATAGTAGATGTAACAACAAAATAGAATAGCCAATAACTATTGATACTGGATCTAAGCCCCATGTAAATATCAAATAAATCTTTAATTCCGTGTGGATTCATACTTCATCTCACTTGTATTGCAAATAAATATCAAATTTAAAATAATTAAATGTCTTAATTTTCTTTATCCAGCCACTTTTCTGGATAGCAATTTAAACCAGTTGTTCCGATTTCAGTATCAGTATTCCAAAATGATTCTCTCCAGAAAGGACAATTGTTAAAATCTCCATGTTTGCTTGGTATATGCTCATGTTTTCTATCGAAGGATTTAAAATGTACATACGGCTTAATTTGATTAAAGACATTAATAGCTGATAAAATATTTACTTCAGTACCAAGGGTTCGGTCTAGCTGCATTTCTGGTTTCTCATAATGGTTGTCTATATATACCAATAATGAACCTGAAGGAGCTGAATATTTCCCAACAGGTTCCGATATTTCTGCCACACGATTGAGAGTCAGGTTAAAAAAATCTGTGTGTTTAACCGGATCAGGTCCACCGTTTCTTTCTAATAAAGGGATAATTGCATCCTTCGCTTCACTAATAGAGCACGCCGCAGCCATATAAACTATATTATTTAATGATTTTGTGGTTATCCACTCTTTTTGATATTTGGATAATACCTTATTTAATATAATAGCTCCCATGCTATGACCTACAAGAGTAATTTCATATTCAAACTTTTTAACATTTTTATTATTTTCATCCTGCTTAATCTTGATCCTATCAATTAAAGTCTGAAAAAAATCGCCAGCAGCTGTGCCTTCATCATGTCTATTATCAAAGAAATATACAGGGTAAAAAATGTTGCTCGTACGGCGTTTCATATTTTTCCAAGATGCATCCCCAAATGTACTATGTGCAAAACTGCCAATTGTTAGTCTTATTGGAGTCATAACAAATTGGTAAGGATATCTAATAAACTTGTCTTCCTTTGTTAACACAAATTCACCCCTATAAACATCAAGACTTTTTGGTGCTTCATACTGGAAATTCTCTTCTATAATTAAACGGTTAAGCCTCCTTATTTTCATTCTCTCATAAGATGTCAACTTTTTAAAACGCTTATTACGATAATTTGCTGTTTTCTCAATCAATCTTTTTACGTAAGGAGAGTAAACTTTATTTTCATTTTCATCACACAACTCATAGAAGTCAGGAACCTTCAATGTCTTATTTAATACTTTAACCGTTTTTTTATATAAATCATTCTTTCCTTTAAGCAACAATTTATCGTACGATCTCCTGGCTTTTGATTGATCTCTGGTTTCAATATTACTAAAATATTTATTATAAATTTTATTACATAATATTTTCGCCTTTTCCTCTGATTCAAACTCATCCATACAAAAGGAATATCCGCTGTTTCTTTCAGCTTGTTTCCAGATATGTGATAACCACCCTTTTGGACCAATTCGTGTTGCAACTATATCTTTTGAATTTACAAGATGATGATAGAAGTTCTCAGGTATCTTGCCAATTGATGTACCCATATGTGACATACCAATAAACGGAACCCCGATATAACTAACAGGAGGTTCTGTTTTTACCCCTTTACGAATACGAAGCAGTTGTTCCCCATACGTACTTCCAACACCTGACGGCCATGATAAAAATATAGGATAATGCCAATCAGATTCTTCCTTCATAATTTTATCTGCAAGATTTGCAACTCTTTTATCTGTACTTTCAAAATTATTCATACCGCCATGAACATGAATCAAAATCTTTATCTTTCTTTTATGGTTTTTTCCACTATCAAAGTTTGTTATTGCCAATTTCTCAGCTTTATTCAATATACTATTCACATAATTATTATATTCTTCATCACCGTGTATAATTTCATTATCTATTGGGTTCAAAGCAAGTCCATCAGCATCTGCACGTATTATATGATCAACAAGTCGTATTGGATCAGCAGGATTATTTTCATTATCTGACCCATAAGAGACCTTATTAACTAATAAAATATATAAGAAGAAAACAAAAATAATATTTAATATAATTTGCAGATTATCTTTTTTACTCTTGTATCTCGTAAATGACAATTTTATCCTCCTTAAGTATAACTAATAAATTGAATGAACAATTTTCACAAGATAATATTTATAGAGAAATACTATTTTGTGATTCAATGATTTTAATTTCCCAAAATATTTAAAAATCAAATAAGATAACAACGGTGTTCTTTCGACTCTAGATTAGTCCTTTGCCTCCTTCTTAGATGGCGGCAAAGAAAACGAGTATGAATTAAAGAGTCTTTCACCTGTTTCCCTGGCGTTCTTAAAGGATATATACGCCACTGTTTCAGGATCAATGTTAATTTTTTTCAGATATTTTTATCCCTTTTCAGGAAAACCATAAATAAGATTAGCATAGACTGCACCAATGTTCTTATCCATAAAAGAGAATCTTTTATCTGGAATTATTTGTAATAAGTTTTTTTGAAATACTTAGGAGTATTAACTCTCTCTAATGATCTTTACATTGTCCTTTGATGGGAGATTTTTGGGGTTGTACCCGTCATCATTATCTTTAATTCTCTTGTACACACTCTCATGAATTGAGGGTATTTCATATTTCTGCTTATTTATAATCTTTCTTTTTTTCCATCCAAGAATCCAATATATAGGTAATAAGGAATTATGAAGCTTATCTTTTCGTTTATCAGGTTTGTCAACTTTATCAGCTAGATTTTTGTATTTAGTATCATCTAAATGTAATCCATATGGCAAGACCTTATCAATCATCCACAGAAATGTAATGTTTGAAAGAACATCTTCCTCATAGCCACCCCCAACATCTGAATGTACGCCGGTAAACCAGACCTGTTCAATTGTCTGTTTTGGGCCTACTGCTTTGTTCCACAGGTTTGGTTTAAACTTAATTCTCTTTTCATCAATGGATAGAGCATGAAAACCATTTTCTACATCAGGATTCAATTGTGTATCGGGGAATTTTCTCGGAATAAATAAACCAACCGACTTTACGGTGTCCCACACTCCAATAAAATGAGGTTTGCAAACACGAGAAAATGTCTGCTTAAAGCCAGCCGCTACTGCAGGAGAACCCTTTCTATACATTCTTGAAGCATATGGGATTAGATTATTACTTCCCTTTTGAAGTAAGCCGCACTTATACAACATTCCTGCCAGGGCACGTACCGTGTATGCCCCACGACTAAATCCAAATAGATAAACAGTGTCACCTTCTTCATACTTATCCATAAGATATTCGTATGCATCTTCTATGTTTTTAGTTATTCCATACGAAAAAGCCAGTCCTAATATCTTGGTATAGACTTTGGCCGCCTTCGACCATGCACCAGGTGCTCCTGAAGTACCAACTCCTGGATCATAGAATGCTATCTGTTTTCGTGGATCCTTCACTACCATATCAAACAACTTTACGACATTGGTATTGTTCTTACCATATTCATTACCAGTGCCATCACAACAGATTACTATTTTTTTCCCTCTTTTTAAATTTGTATCCATAGATCTCTCCATATCCATCAATTATAGATTTACAATTATCATACATACGAAAATGTCACTAATCCTCGTATGATTCAAAGAATTTATTATAAGTTTTTACTTATCAATCGTCAGTTGTATTTGAGGAATTCTCCGATATTTTCGCCGTTCCAGATCGTAATATCACCATTTACATATTCATTTATATCAGTCTCTTGATATGTAAAAAGTGCTAATTTCGTATATTTCAATCTCATTTATGTTGATACCCTCTTTCATTGATCAATCGCCTGGCAATTTTGTAGTTAACTGAGAATGCATCAGGTTCATAGTGTTCTTAGTAGAAACCAATTCTTGACGTTATTATCACTAATCAATAATCGAGGCCATCCTCGTTCAATTATTAATTGTAAAAATTATTTTAATAGGTTTTTTCATAATAGAAATAGATTTGGAAAGTACTTGAAATGTTATACTTAATGGTAGAATTGAGTCCCTGTCTCTTAATGCAATATTGCTGTGTTTGTTATCTATGTAACGGTTAATTAGCATAGTTACTTGATTTCTATTACTAACTAATTCTAAAGGCACGAACATAAATGCCAATGGATCTTTTACTAATACCCGATGATCACCTCCAACCAGTTCACCTTTAGTTTCAAATATTACCAAATGATATTTGCCAACCAATCCATGGAATTTACTGGATGGAGTGATTGTAACCTTTGCAATAATGTTTGAATCCGCTGGTTTGTGGAACCTTTTCTCAATAACAATTTGATTGTTACTGAAACATTCTAACAGCTCTCTTCTTATATCTTTGTCTGTGCATATAATGTTAACGTTTATCTCACTCTTAATACTTGCATTTTTGATATGATTACTATTTAGCTCACGAGACAACACAAATGCGAAATCATCGTCTGTTTCTTTTTCCAACTTTCCATCAACAATGCCTGATTTATATGGAAGATTTTCAACAACGATCTTCGCCTGCTTATGAGAAACTGTTATTTTTGCAAGGTCGTAGTCTCCCATAAACACTTTTGTACCTGAGCATCCTGTAAACAGCCATGTAAGTAAAAGTGCTAATCCATACCTTTTCATTCTCCAATACTCATACCAGTTTTATCCGGAAAGATACCCTTATTTATTTGCTGGAATTTTATCGGACCTTTAAACCCTCCTTTTAAGATTGTAGTCTCCTTTCCGGTACCATTGGATGAGGGCTTCTCAATTTGAATATCTTTGCCCCTTATTTCATGGATCAGCTTACCCTGATCATTATAATCAGCTTCATAATTAAGGTTCTCTGCCGCGATAATGGTAGAATTCTTATTCACTGTAATTACTATCCTGTCATGCTTTCCTATCCTGGCATTTGTGCCTATCCTGAAATACGCTTTTGGCGTTAAGGTAAATGGATCCCCCTCAACTCCAATACCAAGCCCACGGTCAACAGTAATGCTGCTATTGTTGTTTAATGAACTTAAATGGTTTGTACAACCGTTCAATAAGACAACTGATAGTAACGATGCAAATATGATTAGTGTTTTCTTCATGGTTTAATCAACTGCTCAAAACTTTGAAATTTAAAGCCATATAGGAAGAATTCATAACTCAAACTCTCTAGCTAGTTGTTGCTATAATTCTTTTGATATTAAATTAAATTTATCTATTTGCATTACCAACGGCAGTAGCAGTACTTGTACCAACTTTTCCTATTGATACAATCGTCCCTCCTCCAGTGCTAAAGAGATTACCGGCAGTCACACCCATACCGAAGCTACTTTTCTGATATACAAATATGCCTTCATTAAATTGAGCAGGATCAGAAGTTCTAAATTCTTTCTTTATAAGTTGACGTGGTTTGTTGGTATCTGTTCTTACGTTTTCATATTCGATCTCAACATCATAGCTTTCGCTAACTATGTCAGTTGTATTATTGTCTATGAGTATAACAGTTCTATCGCTTTTTCCTTTTCGTGCCAGAGATCCCATAGTAAAACTCACATTCGGTACAGGTGTTCCTGAGGACGGATCAACACCTGCCTGTAATTTAACACCCCTGATCATATCTCCACTAGTATTATTGCTCAAGGAATCAATTGTTGATGCACATCCATACAGCCCTCCTACCAACCCGACTAATATTAATCCTACTATAGCTGTAAATGCATACTTTCTCATTTTATTCTCCTATATAAATAACGTAAATATAAAATAATAAGATTTTATTACACATATAGAAATTATTAGTAAATCTTTTATCTATGATCTTCGTGATTGTGCTGTTTTAAATAGTCACTACAGAAAACTTGCAAGTTCTCAATTAAAATTAATTCTTATCATGTCAGCAAAAACTTCATATGGATGCGGAGAAAGAATAAAATAATAACCCTATAATATGTTTTCCATAATCTCTGTGCGCTATTTTAATACGATTAAAATATATAGGAAAAGTTTTCCTAGTTGTCAATTGTTTTTTTAGAATAACAGCCATGTAACCGTTTAACTATTGAACGTTTTAAAATTAAACAGGATATTATGTATATATTTCTATCAACCAGAAGAAGCATAATTTGCTTTATTTCTGCAATACTTACAAAACATGATAAGAACTGTTGAATTACTAAACACAAATGCCATGCCGCTAACTTTTTATATTAACTGATTTTGTAAGTGCTAATCAAACTGTCAGTTACGAACATGGTGTACATTTCCTGATTTCAGTTTATTATAAATCCCTAACAAAAAACGTTATGGATCTCTAACAAATACGAAAAATTATGATGCTATTTAGAGGTTTGGCTATTTTAGGCAATAAGATTATTGTCCGGAATTCCCGAAGAGTACTTCAAGATTCTTAATTAGTATCTGAGAGCAGAACGCCTTTAAATCAGAGAAAAATAAAATCATTATTTTAGCAATTTACTCATGTCCCAAGTGCGTACATCAGAGGAAGGTATGCCTATGTCCAGACGATTGGATACAATAATACAGAATGTGAGATTGTTGATTTGTGGTATGAGGTGAAAGGTGCTTATACTAAATCGTCTACACGATTATCTTCCTTCTTTAAATTCCTTACAACATTGATTGCTTCAAGAATAATCCAGGCAGAGAATGCAAGCAGGAGCATTGACAAAATACTTAAGACCCAGTTTCCTGATTTTATATAATCCTTCAAGCTCATTATCATTGCCGTTGATGTCATAATAATAAGGAAAATAAGCGGTATTAGTGTAAATAAGATGTTTCGCCCTTTCCTGTAAAGGTAGACGGTCAGAACCAGTAGTGAAAGACCCGCAAGTAGCTGATTCGTCGCACCAAAGATCGGCCACAACCGCTTCCAGCTTAGACCCTCACCGCCAAAGATGAGGATAAGAGGTGTAAAGGCAGCAATCGCAGCTGCCGCATATCTGTTTGTCAAAATCTTAATATTGTATATCTCTCCCAGCTCACTCGTAATATACCTTTGAATCCTTGTTGAAGTATCAAGAGTGGTAGCAGCAAAGCTTATAACGAGGACGGCAATCAGTGTGGTACCAAAGACTTCGGGTAGATGAAGCCCCTCTTTCATGAAATAGGCACCTCCATTAACAAAAGCGCTCATCTTTGCATCCAGACTGCCGGCAGCACTCCAACTGGTATAATGGGACTTCCATGCGGCAAGTGTTGCAAATCCCGCTGTTGACGCAATAATAGCCATCAACCCCAGTGAACCCTCTCCCAGCATTGACCCAAACCCGATCATCCTCGCATCCTTAATGTTATTGAGTTGTTTAGATGTAGTACCTGAACCGACAAGACCATGAAATCCGGATATTGCACCACAAGCTATCGTTATAAAAAGGAACGGAAACCACGGTAAACCTCCCTCTACTTCCAAATTAAGAGCTGGTGCGACCATTGGAGGATGCGCAATGAAAAGGCCCAAATACATAATTCCCAATCCTACAAAGAGCTGGTGCGAGTTGATGAAATCTCTTGGCTGAAGCAGCAGCCAGACTGGAAGAACGGACGCAATGA
>JABGRF010000072.1 GCA_018648405.1 Candidatus Scalindua sp. | reverse complement strand
CGAAGAGTATTTATCTCGCCATTATGCGCAAGGCAACGGAAAGGCTGTGCCAGGTTCCAGGCAGGGAAAGTATTAGTGCTGTATCGCTGATGAGTTATTGCAAATGCTGATGCAAAACGTGGGTCTTTGAGATCTGGAAAGAAAACAGGTAGTTGGCTTCCAGTCAACAAGCCTTTATATACGATAGTCTTATGGCTGAAACTACAGGCGTAAAACTGACTGAAATCTCCATCCGTCCATGACGAAATTTCCTTTTCTATACATCGTCTGACGACGTAAAGTTTTCTTTCAAGATCTTCGCCCTCGTGATTGTCGCTTGTCACAAAAAGCTGATGTACTGTGGGTTGTGTTAAACGGCTGATCTCTCCCAGGGAATCACCATTGCATGGAACATTACGCCAGCCCAGGAATTTACAGTTTTCAGACTCAACGATTTTCTGTACAGACTGTTTACATCTTTCAATCGCAGCTTCATCCTGTGGCATGAAGAACATGCCTACTCCGTATTTTCCGGAAGGAGGTAGTTTGAGATTTTGTTCGGAACAAACCTGACGAAGAAAATCATCCGGGATTTGCAGTAATAGCCCTCCGCCGTCACCAGTAAGTTTGTCGCTTCCAATAGCACCACGATGTTCTAGGTTGATTGAAACCTGAATAGCATTAGATACGATCGTATGTGTTGGAGTCCCGTCAATATTTGCTACAAAACCGACTCCACAGGCACCATGTTCGTATATCGGATCGTATAATCCTGATCGTTCGGGCTGTCCGGCTAAATTCACATTTTTAAAATTTTTAATTTCTAGCATGTCTAATATTTCCTTTGTTACATTAATATAAATTATTCAAATGGTTTCGGTTGTGGAGTCTTATCCGTTGACGGAGGTAAAATTGGAAACAGAAAAGACGGTTGGTCGCCAGTAAGCGTCTTTAGGAAGGAGACGATCAAGGCATTATCATCCTGAGTGAACTCTTTACCCAACTGCAGGCGTCCCATGACGTCTACAGCTTCTGTCAGGTTCTCTGCCTCACCATCGTGGAAGTAGGGATAGGTCAGCTCTACATTACGCAGAGTCGGGACCTTAAACTTAAAGCGGTCCGATTCCTTGCCGGTGACAGCACCTACTCCTTCGGATGGGCTATCGGTCTTGTAGGGCTCAATCACACCCATTTTCTGAAAAGAGCTACCACCTACCGCTTCGCCATTGTGACATATAATACAACCGCTCTGTTTGAAGAGCTGGTAGCCTGCGACTTCATCTTCAGTTAAGGCATCTCCGTTACCCAGTAGCCACTGGTCAAAACGAGAATTAGGCGTTACCAGTGTCTTCTCAAATTCAGCAATAGCCTGTGTCACCTGATCAATATTAATGCTGTTGGTACCAAACACTAACTTAAATTCGGTGACGTATTGAGGGATGGATTTCAGTACGTCAATCACCAGCGTGTGGGTAAATGCCATCTCCATCTGACTGGAGATGGGCCCCCCGGCCTGTTCCTTCAGGTTCGCAGCGCGTCCATCCCAGAATTGGGCAAAGTTCAAGCTTGAATTTAGTACTGTAGGAGCATTAATCTGACCCTGTTGCCAGTTGTGACCGACAGATGTTTTGAGGTTATCCGTACCGCCCAAACTCAAATTGTGACATGAATTGCATGATAAAAAGCCAGACTTGGATAGTCGTCGATCAAAATACAGCTTCTTACCTAATTCGGATTCAGCCAGATTAATTTTCTTTACAGGCACTATAGGCTCAATAGGCTCTTTCGCTAACACCATACAGGTGGTAGTGAAAACCCAGACGAAAACCAACGAAGGGATGAGAATTTTATTTTTCATATTTACCGTCTTCTGCTTGTTTGCAGTAAAATTGTGGGCAATGTCCTCCTTACAGCCTACAACAATCCTTCGACTCCGCTCAGGATGACATCACTCTAAGCGTCCGGGGCGATGCCATTCTGAGCGGAGTCGAAGTGTCAATATTGAAGCTCCTCGCACGTTAATATATTAAACTTATCTAAGTAGCAAAAAAACCTATCTTTTTACCTTGTACGCGTATAGATTTACAATCTCTATCTGGTAGGTTTTATTAAGATCCTGACAGCCAATAACTGCGCGTGTTGGCGAACATTTGATATATTTTCTATAGATTTCATTCATTTGGCCCCAGTAATCAATATTTTTCATAAAGATCATAGTATTAACAACTCTATCAAAGTTAGTATCAGCTTTTTTCAGCGCACCCTTAACGTTTTCAAATATTAATTTGAATTGTCCTTCAGGATCTAATGTTGGTACTTCACCGTTTTTGCCAATTGGTATAAACCCTCCACAGCATATTTTTATCGCTTTTATTTTTTGAAGACGTACCACATCTTCTTCAAACCAGTCACACATTAATCCAACTTGCCTGGCAGGCTGTTTGCCCCCAATCTTTCTACCATCTGCAATGACTAAATCAAGAAGCTTATCCCTTGTGGCAAATGATAGTTTTTGTACTTCCTCAACAGGCATATTGTCCAGATCCTTTAATGAGTAATTCTTCTTCTTTGCTTTTGCCATAGAATGATTCCTTTCTACAAAATTTCTTCGCCATCACGACAGAGTTAATGTTTGTTTTTCCTCTAAATTGACGGCAAGGCTAATAAATATTTCTACTCGTTTTGTTATCACTGTTTTATACGGAAATCAAGAACAGATATATACTTTACTATCAGAAACGCTTTATGATCACGTATAATGCAATATTGATGCCTGTTCTGAAATATTTACAT
>JABGRF010000205.1 GCA_018648405.1 Candidatus Scalindua sp. | reverse complement strand
TGCCAAACTACATCTGACGAAAAGACTATTACAGATGCTAAAGTTGTAAATAGAAGAAGAGCGCTCTATCTGCTTGGCTGGGGATTTATAGGCGTATTTATGGCGACAGTAGTTGGTTCTGCCGTCAGGTTCTTTTTTCCGCGTATTATTTATGAGCCTCCTACTAAATATAAGGTTGGTTCTCCTCTTGAATATACTTTGGGTGTCAGTGAGAGGTTTAAAAAGCAATTCAGGGTATGGATAGTTAGAGAGCCTGACAGGATATATGTGATTCAGGCTAAATGTACCCATCTGGGTTGTACGCCTAACTGGCTGGCGTCCGAAGGAAAATTCAAGTGCCCGTGTCATGGAAGTGGATTTACTCCTGACGGGGTCAATATTGAGGGGCCTGCTCCAAGACCATTGGAACGGTTTAAGGTTGCGCTGTCTGAAGATGGGCAGATTATGGTTGATGAGAGTGTGAGGTTCAGGGGAGAGCGGGATGAGTGGCAGAAACCTGGTGCATTTCTTCCGATTTAGTTATTTGTAATTGTTGGTTGTGTCATTTGGTGGTAAGCGATTGGATTTACTGCTTCAGGCATTTCTTTAATTATTAAGTTTTCGATAGAGCGGTATAGCCGATTCAGGCTATACCGCCTATTGTGCATAGTTGATGTATTATCCGGTGAATGATGTGAGGCAAGATTTTTGACCTGACGGCTGGAGTTTTGTTTTTTTTCTGATAGAGATGGACAGGGGGTTGTGGTTGAGCGATAAAGACAGTAAAGACAAACTGGATATGCGGGAGTTGGTGAAGACAAAAGGTATTCCCGGTGCGGTTGTACATTCCATAAAAAATTCGCAGATTTGGCGTTCCATTTTTCGTCATAGCCTTGTTGACTCACCAAAGACAAGGATGCAGACTATAATAGGTAATGTATTCCTCCATCTCCATCCTGCCAAGGTGAAAAGGCATGCTCCAATGTTCAAGTTTACGTGGTGCATGGGAGGCATAACCTTTTTTACATTCCTTGTTTTAGCGATAACCGGTGTTGCTCTGATGTTTTACTATCATCCAAATGTAAGAGACGCATACTGGGATATGAAAGGGCTGGAGAACCATGTCCCTTTTGGTCTACTCCTGAGAAACCTCCACAGGTGGGGTGCTCATTTAATGGTGATAACTGTATGGTTTCATATGTTCAGGGTGTTTATGACGGGTTCCTATAAACCTCCAAGAGAATTTAACTGGGTGATAGGCGTTGTTCTTCTGGTCTTCACATTGCTTTTGAGTTTTACGGGATACCTGCTTCCATGGGACCAATTAGGCTTCTGGGCTGTAACAGTAGGCACTAATATGGCCAGGTCAACACCTGTTATGGGACATGAAGGCCCTTTTGGTGAGTTGCTTGGTATGACCGCTTATAATGATATAAGGTTTGCATTGTTAGGCGGTTCGATGGTTGGTGGTAATGCGCTTTTAAGGGCGTACATATGGCATTGTATCGGATTGCCGTTGATAGTGAGCATATTCTTAATAGTGCATTTCTGGAGAATCCGTAAGGACGGGGGAATTTCAGGTAAGCTGTAAGGCTGCTTAATATAACCCGAAATGAGCGATTTTATCATATGGTAGTAGCCGCAGGCTTTAGCCTGCGTTTCACATCGTCCGTTGGATGTATGTGAATTACTCGTAAGCAACGTAACCTAAAGGATGCGGCTACATCTCTCTATATAGAAATAAGTTAAACATTAAAAGGAGAAGAAGTGGAAAACCTCTGGCACATAATAAGTAAACCTGACAATGTACCGATAATTGGTTTGATGGTCCTGCTGGTTTTTTTTACGTGGCTGGCATTTAGTCAGGCATTTGAACATGATCGGCGAAGTGAGAAAGAGAAGAAATAGTTATTATTTGTAAATAGAGGAATGGTCAAGTGGATTATAAGGTCGTCCAGGCTGATGAAAATTGGTTCAGAGAGAATATAAGCTGTCAATATGCTTGCCCTGTTAATACTCCTGCGTCCAGTTATATTGAGAGACTTCAGGAAGGGGATTATGACGGCGCATTGGGTTTGAACTACATGGCGAACCTGTTTCCTCATATTCTTGGCAGAGTATGTACGCATCCATGCGAGAGCGCTTGCCGCAGGGGTAAGATTGATGAGCCTGTATCAATCTGCTCACTTAAAAGAGTTGCTGCAGATTTTGCAGAGAAAGAGTATCCAAAAAGAGGTTTAAGCAAAAAAAAGACAGGCAAGAAAAAGAAAGTTGCCATAATAGGAGCCGGTCCTTCCGGGCTTGCTGCCGGTAATGATTTAGCTGTTATGGGGCACGATATTACAATCTTTGAGGCGCTTCCTATGGCAGGTGGTATGTTGAGTGTAGGCATTCCTCCTTACCGGTTGCCATGGAATAAGATAGATGGTGCTGTTGATTGGGTTGAAAAACTCGGCATTAATCTCAAGCTGAAAAGTCCTATAAACAGTCTGGATAAGTTTGATAAATTAGTCAAAAAATATGATGCTGTATATATAGCCGCAGGCGCGCATAAGTCGATGGCATTAGAGATACCGGGAGAAGATCTGAAAGGCGTTGTACACGGTATCACGTACATGAAGGATATTAATCTTGGAAAACAGAAAAAAGTGCCATCGAGAGTTGCTGTGGTGGGAGGGGGATTTACGGCAATCGATTGTGCGAGATCGTCCCTGAGATTAGGCGCCAAAGAGGTTTTTATAATATATAGAAGAACATTGAAAGAGATGCCTGCCGGTGAGCTGGAAGTAAGCCTGGCCGA
>JABGRF010000137.1 GCA_018648405.1 Candidatus Scalindua sp. | reverse complement strand
AAGTAAAGCAAGTGAATTTCTTAAGAAAGATTTTTTTCTTTAAGTGTAAATGATTTATAGTTAGAGTGCTCCTGTAGTGGATACAATTCGATACACTGCAGAAATTATTTCTGTTTTTTTGTGCTAAAGTGGATTTGTTTTGAACGATCGTATGCCTACTCTTAATAGTTATTTCGTCAATCACAATTAAGGTTAAAATTGAATAACATAAAAAAAATATCATATTTAATGCTCCTTTTGATGCTAATTCATTCAAGTGTTTCTGCGATTGAAAGGAGGACAGAACAATTTTCCACAGAATTTGGTTACTTGACGTTACCATTACCCTACGCAGTACCTGGGGCAGGGATGGGATTCGGTTTTCTTGGCGGATTTAATAATGTTCCATTTGGAAGTACAGAAACAACTCTTGATATTTTTGGTATTTTAATTACTGGTGATATTGGTGGTCGAATAGTCTTAGCTACAGATATTCCTGTAATTCCTAAAATGCTTCTTCTTGATATTGGTCAAGGAAACTTTGATAAAGGGTCATTTAGATCATACAGCGATAGGAGAATGAACTCTGATCCTGATGGTTACGTCATTAGTGAACTTTCAGATACTCGCTTTAGATTTACTCGCTTAACGTTCACTTTTTTTGATCGTATGTTAGATATCTTCACATTTGGAACGAGCAATAAATCCACTCTTTCAGCAATAAGAGATAAAGACGGAGAACTTATCTATGAAGCTAATCAAAGTTTTGAAGGAGATTCTAGGAGTAATGGCTTTCAGATTGATTGGACAGATGACCGCACGGATCCACGACAAGGTTTGAAAGTTGTCTATACAAAATCTGATTCGCCACCAACTACAGCGGATTCGCCAGATTATTTTGTCGATAACTATAATATTACAGCCTACTTACCGGTTTTAAGTTACAGTACTTTTGCTCTTAATTGGTATCGATCTGGAGCAACCGTACGTGAACAGGGAAATACCAATCTGGATTATCTGATTGCCAGCGAAACAGCAACTTGCTTTTCAAACTGCGATGCAGAAACTATATCCGTACTTGCAAAGAACCGACAGTCTACTAATCAATACGGTACTGCGGGTAGTTTAGGCGGAACAGAGAGATTAAGATCTTATGTAGGAGGACGGTTTAGTGGCGCTCAGGTAGAGTCTAGAGGTGCAGAATTAAGATGGAATCTCTCTGAGGAAAAAACGGCTTTCGACTGGTATTTCATCAGGGATGTTAGAACAGGCTTCCAAGTGGCATTTTTCTATGAAGAGGGAACTGTAGCAGACAAAGCAAGTGATCTCTGGAATGAAAAAAGGACTTCTGCTGGTATAGGTACAAGACTTGTGACTGGATCGGGTTTTGTCTATCGATTAGATTTTGCAACTGGAACAGAAGGTGGTTCAACGATTGTTATTTTTGATTATCCGTGGGGGACTTTTGGCCAGTAGTTTCTTTAATAAATCGTAGCTATTTCTTCTTACCAGACTATAAATTATAGGCAAATTAAAAAATTATATTGGCCAGTTAGCAACAAAAATACTATTCAAATTATAATTCAAGTATAGAGGTAGTCTGTCCAATTTATTTTGACAAGTTACATGATGTTTGGATGGTGTAGAAACTAATTACCTCTAAATTAAAAAAAACACTAAAGAGAATTTTATGAGAATATTCTGTATTATCGCCCTATTACTTCTATCTTCATGTACTGATCATAGTATTAAATCTTATAGTGGTGCAGAACCGAAGATCAATTTAAGAGAGTTTTTCAATGGGGACATTTATGCTCTAGGAATTGTTCAAGATCGATCAGGCCAAGTTATCAAAAGGTTTAAAGTAGATATTAAAGCATCTTGGAATGGGAATAAGGCTGTATTAGATGAAAAATTTGTCTATTCTGATGGAACTAAGAGCTCAAGGATTTGGGAACTCAAGGAAGTTGGAATGTCAACGTACGAAGGTCGTGCTGCTGACGTAATAGGAATAGCTAATGGTGAAACTGCGGGCAATGTTTTTTACTTCGAATACGACTTAGATCTTCCTGTCGGTGATACTACATATAAGGTCAATTTCGCAGATTGGATGTATCTCTTAGATAAGGATACTCTTCTGGCAAGATCTTACATGAATAAGTGGGGCTTTGATCTCGGAGAAGTAACCATCGTGATGAACAAAAAGAGGAGATTTTGAAAAACTTAAAAGATCTTACAACATGGTTTGAAAATCTAACAGAAGAATCTTTAGATGAGATAGGCTTATTTTATGATGAGAATGTATTTTTTAAAGACCCGTTTAATGAGATTGAAGGAAAAGATAAGCTAATTAAGATATTTGAACACATGTTTGAGAATTTAATAAATCCACATTTTGTAATTATTGATACCATTGAAAATAGTGATGGAGCCTTTTTGACATGGGATTTTTTTTCAAGTATCAAAGGGAGAGAGCATAAGATACATGGAAGCTCTCATCTGAAGTATAATGGTGAAGGTAGAATTATATACCATAGAGACTACTGGGATGTTGGTGAAGAGATTCTTTTAAATGTTCCGTTGATAAAGTTAATGTACAGTTACTTTCGAAAAAAGATGGCCTTGCCAAAGGAGTATTTATGTTAATTTTTAAAGTACTTTTTTTGCAATTATTCTGGCTAGCCATTGTATTGTTTGGAACTTCTTTAAACGCCATTCTTCTAATAGGAGCATCCACATGTTTAGTAGTTATCAACTACAGTCTATATAAACCTACAATCTCAATTGGTCGTTTTTTTTTGTCGCTTTTTTATT
>JABGRF010000148.1 GCA_018648405.1 Candidatus Scalindua sp. | reverse complement strand
CATGTCGTTGTAACTATCATGGCCAATAAAGGCTTTGATATTGCGATGGAAAAGAGAAAGATAAAAGTTGTTAAGACGAATGTTGGTGATAGATATGTTGTTGATGAGATGAGAAAAAAAGGTTATGTCTTAGGAGGAGAGCAGTCGGGTCACATATTATTCTCAGATTATACAACCACAGGAGATGGGATAATCTCTGCATTACAACTGTTGAAAGTAATGAAAGAGAGAGGCAAAAAGATTAGTAAGCTGGCAGAGTGTATGAAATCACTGCCGCAGGTGCTTGTTAACGTTGCCGTGAAGGAGAAAAAGAGTATTAACAAGCTGAAAGTAAATAAAAACATAAAGGATGCTGAATCACAGCTAGGGAAAAAAGGAAGAGTCCTAGTCCGGTATTCAGGAACGCAGAAACTGTGCAGAATTATGATTGAAGGTGAGGACAAAAGAAAAATTCTGAAAATGGCAAATGATATTGCAAAAGTCATGAAGAAAGAGATAGGTGTCTGATATGATACAAGCGGTAATTATGGCTGCAGGAAAAAGCACAAGGACGTGGCCTTTAACGTTAACCATGCCTAAGCCATTACTTAAGGTAATGAATAAAGAGATAATAAAGCATAATCTCGACGCCTTGCAGGGGCTGGTCAGCGAAGTTATCGTGATAGTTGGATACCGGCAAGAGATGATAATTAATGAGATTGGTCACAAGTATGGGAAGTTGAAAATACGATATGTTGAGCAAAAGAGACAGTTGGGCACAGGGCATGCCCTTAAAAATGTTGAGCAGTTGATTAAGGACAAGTTTGTCGTCATTGGCGGAGATGATATTTTTTCTAAGAAAGACATAAGGGCGTGTTTAAAACATAAATATGCCGTTTTGGGTTGTGAAGTTGAAGACCCGTGCAGGTTTGGTGTCTTTGTTTTGAAGGGCAAAGAGGTTAAGAAGATTGTTGAAAAGCCCAAAAAGTTTGTTTCCGATATTGCTAATACGGGATTGTATGTTTTTGATAAATCAATTTTTAGTTTTAAGCTTAAAAAAAGCCAAAGAGGAGAGTATGAAATAGTTGATTATATAAATATGCTTGTTAAAAAAGAGAAGATTATATGTGAAAAGGTAAAAGGATATTGGCTCTCTGTAGGGCATCCATGGGATCTGATTGAAGCAAATAACGTTCTGGTTTCTGAAATAAAGAGTGACATAAAGGGAAAAGTAGAAAAGAATGTTGTCGTAAAGGGAAAGTTAAAAGTAGGAAAAGGAACAGAAATCCTGTCCGGGACATATATAAAAGGAAATGTAGTTATTGGCGATAACTGCCGCATAGGGCCTAACAGTTTTTTAAGAGGAAACACTTCTATTGGAAACGGATGCCATATCGGGCAGGCAGTTGAGATAAAAAACAGTATAATTATGGATAACGCTAAAGTTCCTCACCTTTCTTATATCGGAGATAGTGTTATTGGCAATAATAGTAATTTAGGAGCCGGGACAATAACGGCGAACTTAAAACATGATAACAAGAATGTGAGATCTGCCGTGAAGGGTAAACTGGTTGATACCGGTAGAAGAAAGCTTGGGGCTATAATTGCGGACAATGTTCATACCGGTATAAATACAACAATCTATCCGGGAAGAAAGATCTGGCCAGGGCTGGGAACATTACCTGGCGAAGTAGTGGACAAAGACAAGACATCTTGAATTAAGCAGACACGCCTGGCGTACTCTACCAGACAATTTCCTAATCCTCGCTATTTTCCAAAAGTTCTGAAATTTTAGAAATATGTATGTGGGTCTCTTCGTCAATGATTTCAGATTTATAGAAATGGTAGTGCCTGCCATGCTTCATTAATGCGGTAGACATACCAAGCCTCTTTCCCACTTCTATTTCGTCTTTAATTTTATCTCCAACGCAAAGAACCTGCTTCGGTTCTAAATCATACTTAGTTAAAATTTCTTTAAAGCATTTTTCCTTTCCCCGTGGATTTTCTGTTATGATTATCTCATCAAATGCTTTTTCGAGGCCAAGGACCTTTATCTTCTTTTCCTGCATTTCTCTAGCGCCGAAGGTAACGAGGAATAGCTTATAGCCAACTTTTTTCAATTCGTTAATGGAACCCATGGTATCAGGGAATAAAACAGTACCTTCTAAATTCAAATCATTTATCGCTTCGGAAACTTCAGTGCAGAACCCCTCTGAAAGATTGTGTAAACTGGCGATCTCACGTACGATGTCCGCTTTTGGACCAAGACGTCCTTCAAACTCTAGCTGTAATTTTAACGCCTCTGCTTCTGAGCATTTGATCGCCTTTGATATGATTGTTGCGGCAAGTTCCTTGCTTTTTAAAACAAGCGTTCCGCTGCAATCGTACAGGGTGTCATCCAGGTCGAAAATGATTGCTTTAACCTGGGATGGTATCAGGGACATGAGTTTGGACATATGTGTGTTTTAATTACGCTCACTGCTTGAAAGTGATAATTCTGCAAAAATCCTGCAGATAGAATCTGCCAGTTTTTCAGGATCATGCCTTATCAGATCTTCTTTCTCCCACAAGATTCTCTTTTGATCAAGATTTTCAATCAAATCGGTAACCTCTATTGCTACATTGTTATTTTCTAAATCATCATCAAGGGCGACAATGTCGGCTCCCTTTTCTCTATATTTTTCCATTATTTCCTTACGCGGGAAATTGTTATTAACAAGCACACAATCTAAAACTCCTTCGCCAAGATATCTTGTGACGGCCTTGATGTGGTCCGATGCGGTATAACCATCTGTTTGTCCGGGCTGCGTGACGA
>JABGRF010000340.1 GCA_018648405.1 Candidatus Scalindua sp. | reverse complement strand
CATATAAAAACAGAGAAAATTTGACACTTTTTGAAGTGAAGGATTTTCACTTTAAAGTACAAACCGCAGAGAGGCTAGTAAAGCTCTACAGGGACAGCATCATACCGCAGGCAAAACAATCACTTAAGGCAGCTGAGAGCGGCTACCAATCAGGCCAGGTCGACTTTCTGAATCTTATTGACAGCCAGAGAGTTCTGCTAGATTTCAATCTTGCGTTTTATAGAGCAGTAGCCGACTTCGGTACAAACATAGCAGGACTGGAGAGAGTAGTTGGAGTTGAGTTATCAAGAAAAGATAAATAAGTAATGGGTAAGAGTGAAGGGGCATTTCCTTTATGTACCTGTTTCAGCTTTGCGTCTCTAACCTCTTTAAGAAAATTTTATATCCTATTACCTTTTGCTCTCTGGCAAGAGAATTAATGAAGCAGTTCACTAACTAGTATTTCTGGTGATCTTGTAATAAGGAAAGAACGGACAGATGTCAAAAACACAGTTGGACAACAAAATCAAGTCAGTTAAATCCAGTGTGAAAGATACCATGCACATGGAGATAAAAAATACACCTTATGAATCGACAGAAGAAGCATTGAAAGCAAACGCTAACAGGTTTCGTGCTATATTTGACCAGACGGCTGTCGGCGTTGCACAGATTAAAACAACGACAGGTAATTTTGTTATGGTTAATAAAAGATATTGTGACATTGTTGGCTATACACAAGAGGAGATGAATAAAACCTCATTTATGGAAATTACTCATCCTGATGATCTTATAACTGACCTGGATAATATGCTAAAACTGGTTGATGGTAAAATTAAAGGTTTTACAATGGAAAAACGCTACCGCCACAAAGATGGTTCTACTGTCTGGGTAAACCTTACTGTGTCCCCTATGTGGGATGTAGGTGACAAACCCGATTCTCATATAGCAGTTGTAGAAGATATTACCGAACGCAAGCAGATAGAAGTAAAACTAAAGGACCTTAACAAAAATCTGGAACAACAAGTGGAAGAACGTACAGCCAAGTTGTCAGAGCTAAATAAAATACTGAAAAAGGATATCACTGAACGCAAACATACTGAGGAGGCTCTTAAGAACAGCAAGCAACTCCTTCAGCTTCTAATGGATTCCGCCCTTGAACATATTATTGCAGTCAATAAGGACGGGGTCATTATGTTTCTAAACAGAGCGACAGCAACTTTCCTGGGAGGAGAACCGAAAGATATTGCCGGTAAACACCTTGATGATTTTTTACCAAAGAAAACAGCTAAGGAATGGATGACCTTCCACTCGAAGATTTTGCAATCAGGAGTTGGTGAGTTTAAAGAAGACTCCTATACAGTTGGAGGAAAGACCTTGTGGCTGTATACAAATTCTCAACCTGTCAGAAACCATTCAGGTGAGAACGAAATGGTTTTAAATGTCTCCTCTGACATAACAGACCGTAAGAAGTCAGAGAAAGTACTGCAGGAACAAAAAGAGGCTTTAGAGCAAAAGAATACAGCTCTTAATGAAGTCCTTGGACAGATCGAGATTGAAAAGAAGCGTATAAAAGACAATGTAATAGCTAATGCAGAAAACCTCCTATTACCTATTATAGAAAAGATCAGCTTAAAAGATCAATCGAGTGAGTATATACCGATACTGAAAAGAAACCTGCTGGAATTAACGTCTTCGTTCGGTGCAAGGCTGTCCGATAAAAAAGCAAAATTAACTCCCAGAGAGATTGATATTTGTAATATGATAAAGAACGGGCTTACAAGTAAAGAGATGGCAGACCTCTTAAATATTTCCCCCCAAACCATTGAAAAACACCGTGCCCACATCAGGAAAAAGCTGGGCATTGTTAACAAAAAACTTAATCTGCCGGTCGTCCTCAAAACAATCTAACGACAATCCCCTCACCACTACACATACACACATCCAAATTGGGTATTTTATATACCCGATATGTACCCAAAAACCCCCTGTTGATACTTTTGTTATATAGTATAGTATAGGTTATCCGAATAGCCAAATCAGAGGTACTTGAGAAAATTTCGGCACCTAAGTAATAGCAGTTTTGTTTTACTAACTTTCGATTTTGTAGAATATTTTAATATTCTATGCAGCACATATACCGTTAGGAGCCATAACTGATTACCAGAATATAACATCTGGTAGTTTGAACTTGCGAAATAAGTGGTTTCAACAAAAAGATACAATTATGACAAAGGGATACAAACCCCAATACACGCCGTATTATTTCCAGCTGGAAAAAAGAATCGTCTTTGATGGAGCGGCAGCGGAGACTCTGGTCGACACAGTCGAGGACGCAGCAGCAGCTGAAAGCCTTCAGCAGGCGGTACAGGAATCTATTGCAAACGACACCGAGGCACAAGCACTTGACGAGGCAGTAGAAGTCTTTTTACAAAGCCCGCCGGCAACAGAGGACCAACAGACCACTGAAAACAGTCTAACCACAACAGACCGCCTGACAGACGACACACAATCAATAAGCAGTGTCCTGTTTGTAGATTCCGGTGTACAAAATTACGAGCAACTGATTCAGGGCGTGGACAAAAACGTGGCGGTTGTGATTTTAGACAGCAGCCTGGACGGCGTGCGGCAGATTGCCGATGCCCTTGGCTCTTACAGTAACCTTGAAAGCATTCAGATCCTTTCTCACGGTGGCGAGGGACAGGTAAGCCTTGGCAACACCTCTCTGAATAATTCTACTATAGATACCTATGCGGAAGAGTTAAAAATCTGGGGAAACTCCCTTTCCGCTGATGGAGACATACTGCTTTTCGGCTGTTACGTCGCAGCAAATGAAGGCAGT
>JABGRF010000225.1 GCA_018648405.1 Candidatus Scalindua sp. | reverse complement strand
GTTTCTACATGCCTTCCATGCGTTATCTTTATTTTAGGCATTTTAATGTTGAGCAAAGTTCCGTATGTAAGAATCGTTGATCTTGTAGGAAGCAAACGCGATCCTGTTTCTCTATTAATCACATCTGTACTCTTCTTCACACTTCTTGTCTTCTTTATTCTTTACCCAAGCATTATGCTCGCACTCGGCTTTTGTGTGTACATTCTTATCGGTATTGGCAAACACGGCATATTCAGAAACAGAGCGATTCATACCATCTAACACTCGTTAGGGCTCAAAAAAACGCTCTTACACCACATCCTCTCATTTCAATCTCAGACTATATTTGCTGGACCTTCATCCGCCAAACCCTTAACTACACAACCTCAACTCTTTTATTACCTTTTACGACCTTTCCTATGATAAATGAATCTTCCTTCAGTTGTTTTAATTTTTTCATTATAGAAGGTGCATAATACTTTGAAACAATTAACACCATTCCTATTCCCATATTTAGAACATTGTACATCTCGTCTTCTTCTATTTTCCCCTTTTTCTGTATTACTCCAAAAATCGCTGGAACAGGCCAGGAACCTTTTTTAATCCGTACCGAACAGCCTTCTGGTAAAATCCGGGGAATATTTTCAACCAAACCACCTCCAGTAATATGAGCCATTCCCTTAACAACTTTTTTGGATCGATAATGACGTAAAAGAGTCCTTATCGGTTTAACATATATTTTGGTTGGTTTAAGAAGCTCATCACCAATAGTTCCGTTTATCGCTTTAATCTTACTATTTACATCAAGTTTGGCTTTTTCAAACAAAACTTTGCGCACTAAAGAGAAACCATTGCTATGAAGCCCGCTTGATTTAAGGCCTATAACGACATCGCCCACACCAATGCCCTTCCCATCTATTATCTTGTTTCTTTCTATAACACCGACTGCGAATCCTGCTAAATCATATTCGCCATCATGATAAAAACCGGGCATCTCCGGGGTTTCTCCTCCCAGAAGAGCACATCCTGCTTCACAACACCCATTAGCGATGCCGTGAAGAACCTCCTTCATTTTCTCCGGTATCATCCGACTACTGGCCATATAATCTAAAAAAAACAGAGGCTCAGCTCCCATCACCAGGATATCGTTAACACACATTGCTACCAAATCTATTCCTATCGTATCGTGCCGGTCCATCATAAAGGCGATCTTTAATTTTGTCCCAACGCCATCTGTAGATGCTACCAATACGGGATGTTGGCGGTTTTTTGAGAATAGTTCCGAGTCATGATTCAACGAAAACAGGCCGGCAAAGCCACCCGGGTTTTCTATAACCCGCGGACCAAAGGTTCTGCGTAACTGTTGATAAATATCAGTAGTAAACTTACCCTTTGCCTCAATATCAACACCCGCATCTTTATAACTAATTCCAGCCATATTTATACCGTGATTTTATTTTTATTTACTGTTTCTTTTTTAATCTTATTCTTCGCAACGCTTTTATCCGACACAGGATAATTGCCGGAAAAACACGCCGTACAATAATGATTACGCGGAGAAGTCGCACAGCCCAACATTCCCTCCGGACTGATATAACCCAGACTGTCTGCTTTTAAGAAAGTCATTATTTCTTCATGTGTATGGTTGGCCGCAATAAGCTCATCCTTACTCTGAAAATCAATCCCATAACGACAGGGAAACCGATGTGGAGGGCAACTTATCCTCAGATGCACCTCAGTAGCACCCGCCTTACGCAAAAGCTTTATCCTGGATTTTGCTGTAGTTCCACGCACAATAGAGTCATCGATCACCACTACTCTTTTACCCTTTACAACCTCCGTAATCGCATTAAGTTTAAGCTCAACTTTCTTATGCCGAATTCCCTGCTCAGGCTGTATAAATGTTCTTCCAACATAGTGATTTCTTATAAACCCTCGATCTAATGGTATACCCGACTCTTCCGAATAACCCATTGCTGCCGAATTTCCTCCCTCCGGAACAGCAATTACAACGTCAGCATCCACGGGAAACTCTTTCGCAAGTCTCACTCCAAGCCGTTTTCGAAAGAGATGAACGTTATCACCAAATAGATTACTATCAGGGCGGGCAAAATATATTAACTCAAATATACAGTAGGCCGGTTTGATCCGCCTTGGAGAACAAAATATTTCACTCTTCAAACCATCCTTGTTAATGTAAACCACTTCACCGGGTTCAACGTCTCTTATAAATTCTGCACCAACCTGATCAAGAGCACAGGTCTCAGAAGCCAAGACATAACTATTGTTCAGCTTCCCTATTGAAAGCGGCCGAAATCCGTTGGGATCCCGTACCCCTACCATTTCATCTTTTGTTAAGAACAGGAGAGAAAAAGCTCCTTTTAAATGGTTCAATACATGAGAAAGATTTGGTTTTTCTAAATGACTTGGTTTCGCCATTAAATGCACGATGACTTCTGTATCGGAAGTTGTGTGGAAGATTGAACCGTGCTGCTCGTAATCATATCGTAGCTTACCAGCACCCAGCAGTTGTCCATTATGCGCGATAGCAACTTCACCCTTGGCATACAATACTACCATCGGCTGTACATTGTCTATGCTATCGCTTGCGCCAAAGGTAGAATATCGTACGTGGCCAATCGCATGTGGGTTTTTTATCTTGTGTAGACTCTCAGGAGTGAAAACATCACTTACTAATCCAAAGTCTTTGTGATATATTATGTGCTTACCGTCAGTAGAGGCAATACCCGCACTCTCTTCACCGCGATGTTGTAGAGAATAAAGGCCATAATAGACCTTTTCTGCTGCATCATCGCAATCAAAAACCCCAAATAATCCGCAATATTC
>JABGRF010000073.1 GCA_018648405.1 Candidatus Scalindua sp. | reverse complement strand
CGTTTGCTGAAATATGATATGTACGCGGGAAGTAAGTGATAAGTTAAGGGTTTGCTTAAATGCGAGGACTGACCCTTTTTCTAGAAGTTGATGGATTGTAGTACAAAGCCCCTGAATTTGAGACCAACAAAAAAAGGGGTTGTCTCTTTATTTTAAGACAACCCCTTTCTTACAAGTTCATATATGTTATTAACCGCACTTTGAAGAGCCACAGTCTGTACAGAGCAGGCAACCCTCCTGGTAAATCATATTGGAAGAGCTGCATTCATTACATTTCTGGCCCGTCTTGGCCTTTGTGCCATTTACGATATATTTCTTTAACGCCCGTGCAACACCTGCTGTCCAGTTATTAATGAAAGCATTATCCAGATGCAGTGAAGAGACCAGATGGGCCGCATCAATTACTGTCATCCCGTGCCTTAGCACTCCGGAAATCAGTTTTGCGTAATTCCAGAATTCACTGTTAAACTGATGAGACAGTCCTCCCATTGTTACTTTATAACCATATTTATCAATGTACTGGAAATCGTATCTTTTTTCTCCGGATTCCAGTTTATGCTTGATGATTTTTCCTTTTGAAACATTTTTTGGTATGGGAAAAGTATCATCCTCTTTGAGACCTGTGAATATTTCGTATGGTTTGCCCTCAATCAAACCGACAAAAGCAATCCAATACTCATCATTATTTTTGAATCTCAATATATCTGCATCAAGTTCTTTCGGCCTTCTTGTAGGGAATTTTATCTTTTCGTCTGCCTTATCACCCGCAGCAAGTAATACTCCCGTTCGAGACCCGTCTCGATAAACGGTAACGCCCTTGCAGCCACTTTCCCATGCCTTTATATACAGATCTCCAACAAGCTCTTCCGTTGCATCCTTCGGCAAATTTATTGTTACGCTGATAGAGTGATCTACCCATTTCTGTATTTCTCCCTGCATTTTGACTTTCTGCATCCAGTCTATATCTTTCGAGGTAGCCTTGTAATAAGGGGAGCGTTTGACCAGTTCATTGAGCTCTTTTTCATCAAAGTTTTTAATCTCCTCCGGATCCATGCCATTTACCTTTATCCAGGTAGTGAAATTTTTGTGAAATACATTATACTCCTCCCAACTGTCGCCAACCTCATCAACAAAAGTGACTTTTACCTCTTTATCATTTGGGTTTACTTTCCTGCGACGCTTATAGATAGGCAGGAAGACTGGTTCAATACCTGA
The DNA here is from genome assembly GCA_018648405.1 of Candidatus Scalindua sp. Classification (GTDB taxonomy): domain Bacteria; phylum Planctomycetota; class Brocadiia; order Brocadiales; family Scalinduaceae; genus Scalindua. The sequence goes on along the minus strand of JABGRF010000073.1, from coordinate 1,612 downwards.
TGTGGTTTGAGTCATCAGACTGGTGGTGCCTGTAGGAGCAATAGTAAGCAGAGATATGTTTCTTCTTCCGTGCTTCTTCATATCTTCAATTAATTCCGGATCCTCTTTCGCCAATCTATTGATGAAAGGGTGGTCCTTCTCTTTCTTGATATCAAATACAGGAAAAGGGCCTCTCTCTTTCGCCATTTCCACAGAGGAGCGATACGCTTCGAGGGCAAGTGTTTTATGCACTTCCACTGAAAAATCAATGGCATTTTCGTCTCCATATCTTAATCCAAGCGCTGCCAGCATATCTCCTTCAGCAGTAATTCCCACGCCTGTTCTTCTTCCTTCAACAGCTTTACGTTTAATATTCTCCCACAGACTTATTTCAACCTGCTTGATCTCTCTGTCTTCAGGGTCTGAAACAATTTTGTCAATAATAGCATCAATCTTTTCCAGTTCCAGATCAATGATATCATCCATGATCCGCTGGGCTAATCCAATATGCTTCCTGAATTTTTCCCAGTTAAATTCAGCCTTGTCTGTAAACGGATCTTCAACGTAACTGTAAAGGTTAATGGCAAGCAATCTACAACTATCATAGGGACACAGCGGAATCTCACCACATGGATTTGTACATACGGTATTGAACCCAACATCTGCATAACTGTCCGCTACTGATTCTTTAATAATGGTATCCCAGAATAGCATTCCCGGTTCAGCCGATTTCCAGGCATTATGTACAATTTTTGCCCATAGCTGTCTGGCGTCTATTTCCTGTGAGTGAGATGGATTTTCAGCCTTCAGAGGGTATTGCTGTTTGTACATTGTACCATCCACAACTGCATTCATGAATTCATCATCAATCCTTACTGAGATATTTGCTCCGGTAACCTTTCCCGTTCCCAGTTTTGCATCAATGAATCGTTCTGCGTCGGGATGCTTTATGGAGATGCTGAGCATGAGTGCGCCCCTGCGGCCATCCTGGGCTACCTCGCGTGTTGAATTTGAATAACGCTCCATAAAAGGAACGATACCTGTTGAGGTAAGTGCGCCGTTTAGCACCTGGCTTCCAGTAGGACGGATATGAGACAGGTCGTGCCCAACCCCTCCGCGACGCTTCATTAACTGAACCTGCTCCTGGTCAATCTTCATAATACCGCCATAAGAGTCAGAGTGGCCTTTGTGTCCGATAACAAAGCAATTGGAAAGACTCGCGATCTGGAAGTTATTCCCAATACCGGTCATTGGTGAGCCTTGAGGAACGATGTATTTGAAGTCTTTTATTAACCCATAAAGATCATCAAAGGAGAGTGGATTGGAATACTTCTTTTCAACTCTGCTTAACTCACTGGCCAGACGTTTATGCATGTCATCCGGAGTTGACTCATAGATATTTCCAAATGAGTCCTTTAATGCATATTTATTAACCCAAACCCTGGCAGCTAATGCATCGCCTTTAAAATATTCCAACGAAGCCTCTAATGCCTCTTCAAATGAAAATATCTTCTTCTCGCTCTTTGATTCTTGTTTTTGGTCTGTCACTACTTCGGTTGATGGGTTTTTGTCTGCAAAAGAGAGATTAATTTGCGGTGCTGTCTTTTCTGTCATGTAAGTCCTCGTTTTAAAA
>JABGRF010000197.1 GCA_018648405.1 Candidatus Scalindua sp. | reverse complement strand
CGCAAAGCAAGCTTGAACAACTTCCGGAAAAAACGGAAACAGCAAAGCCGGCTTCACAGTCTGAAAACTCAGTAAACCAGAATTTAGCGCCTTTTGAATAATTGACTCTAAATCATGCTCGTTAATTACTGAGTATTATTTGCAATTTTGCTGAAGTTGAAGTTATTTTTTGACCATAATTCAAATTTAGACTCCGCTAGATCGACGTAATACTGAATGTTTTATTTTATATGTGCTTGAAAAGCAAGATTATAGAGGGGGTCTTTAATGTTTATGTTCTGCAGCTAACCTGTTCTTAATAATTGATATTATGAAATTATTATCATTAACCATAAGCAAAAAATTATTTTTTATTTTTTTAATAAACACAATAATTACACTTGCAATTACTGGGATGGTCATCAGTTCATTTTTTGGAATATCAGATTCGATTGAGTACAACTCAAAAGTTTTTATCAATTATAAAGATCGCATAGAGGCATTACGAACTGAACAGGCTGGGATTCTAGGTCTTACCCAGGGTTATTATCTTAATGTTAACGAATTTTCAATTAATGAAAGTAGTAAATATATAACAAATTCAATTTCAAATATGAATGATCTGTTAGCTCAACTTGATGACAATATATTTAAAGATATTTCATCAATAAAGATCATGGATGAAAATTTATTCAGGATTTCTGAAGAATACATTAGCAACCTGGGAATGAATAGAGATACTCAACAGTACCAAGAGCTGATTGATTTAAAATTGTCAGGGTTAATGGACAAAGCATCAATTCTCAATAAGATAGCAAAGTTCAACAAAAACAATAATAATTCTGGAAAAACTATTAATGAGGCTTCTACAAATGACATCTTTTCAAAAAATGAACTAAATTCAACAGTAGGCATAGAAGTACAAGAACTAAGTAGATTGATAAATATTTTAGCTGCAAAATTAAATGAAATTGGTAACAACTCAAATAATATCCTCAAAGCTAATGCACTTGTAAATGAACTTATGCCTAATTTTTCAGAAACCTTTCTGGAATTAAATGCTAAAGAAAGGTTAATGAAGACTAAATTGAGGATTGCTACTCTTTCATTGGTTCAAAAGGGAAGTTTGACTGCAAAGGAGAACAGAGAACTTTCAAAGGGTTTTAAGAAATTCATGAAAGATATGTCTGTTTATTATAATAAATTACTTGAAAACAGAAATACTACAGTTGTTTCAGCTATTCAAGAAACATTTGAAGTAGACTATATGAAATATATGTCTAAATATACTGCAGTAGTTAATGATAAAAATGCCCGCCTTGTAGCTAGTAATTATTTTGATAGTTTTCTCAAAATTAACAAAGTTTTCATAGAAGAAGCACAATTTATAAAGCAGCATGAGGTATTTGCTGGAGATTTCAAAAAAACAAATAAGGCCTTTAAATCCACTATTCAAAACGTTTCAGAAATATTAAATCTGGAATATGACAATTCCTCAAATTCACTTATTAGTGAAACTGGAACCTTCATCTGGGTAGTGATGATCATCACCATAATTGGACTGCTTGTCAGCCTCCTCTTTGGATTCCTGGTGAGAAGGTCTATCACAGCACCGGTTAATGATCTGGTCGATATGTCAAAGGACATTGCACAGGGTGAAGGCGATTTAACCAAAAGGATTGCGATAGCCGGTAAAGACGAGCTTGGGGATTTATCAACCTGGTTTAACATGTTTCTTCAACGTCTCAACAATATGGTAGTTGAGGTCAAAAAGCATGCATCTAACATCAATGTTTCATCGCAGGAGATGGCACTCGGAAACCAGGATTTGTCCAGCCGCACCCATCAGCAAAGTTCTTCCCTAGAGGAAACCGCAACCGCGATGGAAGAAATTAACAGTATCGTGCAGAACAACGCGGAAGATGCTAAAAACGCCAATGAAATTACTCAGAAAGCACAGCAGTCTGTGGTTGACAGCAGAACCGAATTACTTGATACAGTCAACAAATCCATTGATACAAACCAGGAGATGCTGCAGAATCTACAAAGTACAAATACCAGCGTAGTTACTGCCATGGAAGAAATAATGGAAAGCTCCAAAAAAATTGAGGGAATCACCACTCTGATGAACGACATCGCCTTTCAGACTAACCTGCTGGCACTCAATGCCTCAGTCGAAGCAGCACGTGCAGGAGAGCACGGTAAGGGGTTTGCTGTGGTAGCATCTGAGGTGCGGAAACTTGCTCACCGTTCCGCAAAAGCATCTACGGAAATTGGCGTGTTGGTTCAGACCAGTCTGGAACACATCACCTCCGGCAGGAATCTTGTCAAGGACGGTGAACAGGGCATGGACGATATGAGAACAAAAATTGAAACTATGCTCAATAACCTCAAATCGGAAAGTGATTCAAATCTAAATGGAATTCTAACCTCAGTCAAGGAAGTCTCAGAAGTGATGGAAAACATCAAGGTTGCTTCTCAGGAACAGGCGGAAGGAGTTGACCAGATCAACAGAGCAATTGCGGATATGGATCGCCTTACTCAGGAAAACTCCGCACTTGTTGAACAGAATACAACTGCCAGTCAACACATGGCAGAGGAAGCTGAAAACCTGGAGGAATTACTTAACACCTTCAAGGTGCAAGAGGGTGATGCCGGCTCCAATGAACGTATCATTGAGAATAAACAGACTAAGCTCAAACTGGGTCAAGGCATGGTTGAACAATTTCCGGAAAATTCTAATACAGTAAAATCGGCTTCACAGTCTGAAAACAAACTAAACAAGAATTTAGCTCCTTTTGAATGATCAATTTAAAGCAATCCATAATTTTATACACAATAGTTTACGA
>JABGRF010000074.1 GCA_018648405.1 Candidatus Scalindua sp. | reverse complement strand
GATGCATTTTCAACAGGTAAGGAAGCAATTGACAAATTCAATAGTAATATTCATGCTGTTGTTTTAGACATTAATATGCCAGATCTGACCGGACTACAAGTATTCAAGAGGATCAAATCAATAAATCCACATGTGCCTATCATTTTCCACACAGGTACTACTGTCATGCTGGAAGAGAGAAGAGACATAAGGAGACAATTTAGGCCACACGCTTATGTACAAAAAGGAGATCCCGAACAGCTCATGGATACAGTAGTCAGTGCTGTCGAATCTTATGGAATTATCCTTAGAAACGTTAAACTCAGTGAGTCCCTCTATGAAGAACTTAAAAAAAGTACAGACAAAATAAAGACAAATATTGAAGGAACCATCCGTGCCATGGCAATGACAGTAGAAATGAGAGACCCCTACACTGCCGGTCACCAGAGGCAGGTTGCCAGTCTTGCAAGCTCCATAGCTGAAAAAATGGGTTTCCCCAGAGAACGTATTGATAGTATTCATCTGGCAGGGGCTATCCATGATATAGGAAAGATGCAGGTTCCTACTGAAATACTCAGTAAATGCGGAAAATTAACAAAATTGGAATTCGACCTGATAAAGACACATTCACAAGCCGGTTATGACATATTAAAGACAATTGAATTTCAATGGCCTATTGCAGAATACGTACTTCAACATCACGAAAGAATGGATGGTTCCGGATATCCGTCAGGTCTACAAGGTGAAAAGATTCTCATCGAAGCCAGAATCCTGAGTGTAGCCGATGTTGTGGATGCTATAGTGCCACATAGACCTTATAGACCGGCGCTAGGCATTGAAAAAGCGCAAGAGGAAATATCTAACAACAGAAATATACTATACGATCCCAATGTTGTAGATGCCTGCCTGAGCATTATTTCTCAAAAAAATGTTTGGACCTGATGAGAAATATTTCCACTATACTCCCTACCAAAAGCCCTAAATCGATATTTGCATTCATCATGTGTGTGTGTTAACATCGTAAATTGAAAATTTATTACCAGCTCGTTGCTTTGGACACCTCATAGAGCATACATTTAAAGAACAAACAACGAATTTAAACGAGGATGTAGCTTTGGAAGTAGAAGAAAAACTATCTAAATTAAAAGCGGTTGTCAGTAAACTTGAGAGTGTTGTGGTTGCATTTTCCGGTGGTGTGGACAGTACGCTTGTTGCAAAAGTATGTTACGACACCCTAAAAGACAAATCTATAGCGGTTACGGCAAGGTCGGAAACCTATCCTGATTTTGAGTTTAAGGAGTCGCAAAAGTTGGCCGATGAGATAGGTATTAAACACCTTGTAATAGACACCAGCGAACTGGCTATTGAAGGATTTGCAAATAACCCTCCTGAAAGGTGCTATTTTTGCAAAACTGAACTATTTGGAAAGTTGAAAGAGATAGCAGGAGAACAGGGTTTTCTGAACGTTGCTGACGGTGCGAATCTAGACGACACACAGGAATTCCGTCCCGGATTGCAGGCATCCAGAGAGCTGAATGTCAGGAGTCCTTTAAAGGAAACAGGTTTGACAAAGAAAGACATACGTGAAGTCTCTAAATTCTTAAATCTGCCTAACTGGGATAAACCAGCGTATGCCTGTTTGTCTTCCAGATTTCCATACGGACAGTCTATCACGGAAGAGAAGCTCAGTATGGTTTCAGAAGCAGAAAAATACCTGAGGGCTTTAGGCCTGATACAGTTTAGAGTGAGGCACCATGAAACTATTGCCAGGATTGAGGTTTTGCCGGAGGATATACACATCCTTACTAATTCACCTGTCAGAGAAGAATTATCAGCTAAGTTTAAAAATATCGGTTTTACTTATGTTACACTGGATCTTGAAGGTTACCGTAGCGGAAGCATGAATGAGATACTTTCTGAGATAGAGCAAAAAATAAACTAAAGTAGTGCAAAAGGGTTGGCAAGTGTTACCTTCCCTGCACCTGCCAAATTGTTAATGAATACTGATAGTGAAATACAACAAGAGGAACTCTTAAAAAAGAAAGCAGAAAGCATAAAGAGCATGTTTGGCTCTATAGTAGGAGTATATGATCTCCTGAATGCGATTTTGAGTCTTAACTTCGATAAGTCATGGCGAAAATTTGCCGTAAAAGTAAGTGAAATAGAGCCACACACAAAAGTGCTGGATGTTTGTACCGGCACCGGAGATCTTGCCATATCTCATTCTAAATTATTAAATGGAAATGGGCTTGTGGTCGGAAGTGACTATTGCCACGGCATGCTGAAATACGGATTACCTAAAATCAGGAAGAGGCATCTGGAAAGCAAGATCAAACTTGTAGAAGCAGATACACTACAACTTCCCTTTCGTGACAACGCATTCGATGTTTCTACTGTTGCTTTTGGTATAAGAAACGTCTCGAATCTGGAAGAGGGAATAAAAGAGATGAGAAGAGTGGTCGGGCCGAATGGCAAAGTTGTCATATTGGAATTTTCGCAACCGACAAACTTTCTTTTTAAAAAAATATACTTTTTTTACTTTACCAGAATACTACCAATGATAGGACGGTTGATAGCCAAAAGCAAGGTTGATGCATATTCATATCTGCCACAATCAGTATTGGCCTTCCCGGATAGATTAAGCCTGAAGAAAAAGATGGAGCAATGCGGCCTGAAAGATGTAAGATTTTTTACCAGAACACTGGGTATAGTTACAGTCCATATAGGGAAAAAACCTGCAAGTTCTCAATAAATTAACAAGAGTACAAATTTTTTTATTGATATTAAAGAGATATGAAATAAAATGAGTAATTCATTGGGGTATTGTGTAATGGTAGCACAATTGATTCTGGTTCAATTTGTC
>JABGRF010000158.1 GCA_018648405.1 Candidatus Scalindua sp. | reverse complement strand
CAACGATATATTTCATATCATCCTCATCGCAAAAATTCCATTTGCCATATTTTTCACGTGTATACTCATCACTCACACAAAGCTTTTTGCCAATCTCCATGATATCGATACCGCTATCACAAGTTGCACGATAAATCGCTTTAACAAAATCATCCTTGAATTGGTAATTATTGATAAGACCGCCATCTCTTACGGTACAATCCAAAACCTTTATTTTTTCTCGATACATCTTCTCTGCTCCCGGTAAAATATCTTTAAACTGCCTCATAAAATCCAAACTTTAGATTTTAACTCAAACAGGTATGGAAAAACAAGCGAGAAATACGGAAATGAAAAAAACATACACTTTCTATACAATAATATTTATTGTATTTTATGGAACTCATGATAATATCATGGCTCAAATTTAGAGAGATTTTCGAAAGGAAAGGTATAGATTCTAACCATGAAGGGCCCAAAATCAGCTAAAAGTACTCATAAAAAAAAGCAGAGAAACCCAATGTATAAAGATGGTTTAAGGTTTGAATGCCAAAGATGCGGTAGTTGCTGCAGAGGTGAGCCTGGTGTTGTCTGGATGACTAAGAAGGAAATTAAAAGTACCTCTGTTTCCCTGGGCATTTCAACTGATCTATTTATTAAGAACCATGCGAGGTTGATTAATGGGCGTATCAGTCTGCTTGAGTATGAAAACGGAGACTGCGTTATGTATGACAATGGGTGCAGGATTTATGAGACCAGACCGCGCCAATGCAGAACATTTCCGTTCTGGGACTCAAATCTTAAAAACAGATCTGAATGGGAAGAGCAGAAAAGGACGTGTCCTGGAATTGATAAAGGAAAGCTACATACACCGGATGAGATAGAAAAGCGTTTAAGGCCTGAATTGGGTGATTTATGAGTAACGGAAATAGTAAGCCCTCTTTTTCAAGTAACCAGTCAGATGTCCTCACTGATAATAACAATCAGTGTCAGAAAAGGATTGGGATATTCGGCGGCACTTTCAATCCGATACACATGGGACATTTGATTATGGCAGAAGAGGTTTTCAAGCAACGCCATTTATCAAAAATAGTTTTTATACCCACATACATCCCTCCGCATAAACATGTAAATGATTTAGCAGAGGCACACCATCGTCACCAAATGATTAAAGCAGCTATTAGCGATAAAAGTGAATTTGAAGTATCCGATCTTGAAATTATGCGTGAAGGCAAGTCTTATACCATAGACACCATACAGGAAATCCTGAATCACTACGGTAAAGAGAGCGAGATTTTTTTGATTATGGGAGCGGACTCATTAAATGAACTGGAATTATGGAAAAATATCAAAAAACTTTCTCAACTCTGCCACTTTGTAATTGTAAATAGACCAGGGTTTAAAACAGAAGCGTCACCCAGGCTTGTTGAAATCATAGGCAAAGTCAGTCTATTAGATATGGAAAGTTTAAGAATAGAGATCACCCCTGTTGATATCTCATCTACAAATATAAGAAAGAGATTGAACGGTGGTGTTGGAATCAAAGACCTTGTACCTGAATGTGTTGAAGCATATATAAAAGAACATGGTTTGTATTCATCTACATGAATACAAATAGGGGCGGACCTGTGTGCCTGTCCTGACATGAAAAGGGATGATCATACTGATTCACCCGTACATAAAATTCTGTAATTGTATATAACAACCTATGAATCGTTTATTCCGTTTCTGGTGGTTTCCCCTTGTGTTGCAGGTAATAACACTTGTGGTATTCGTGCTGTTGATTGTTGACGGCTTTGCGGCTGACACTGACGATATGGCATTTGCCAGGATTCTCCGTAACACGAATCTGGCAAATCTGATTGTCTGGTCATACTGGTGGCCTGTGATTATCATCTCGGCAATTTTCTTCGGGCGAATCTGGTGCATGGTCTGCCCGATGGAGTTACTCACTTCACTTGCTGCACGTATCGGCCTTAAACACAAGCCACACAGATTCGTACGATCCGGCTGGATTATTACTCTATTCTATATATTAATCCTGTTCGTTGGTATACACACCCTTTCCATCCACCGTGTACCGTTTCGAATGTCTATCTACCTTCTGATCCTACTGACCTCTACTATTATAGTCGGCTTAATATTTTCCAGAAACACTTTCTGCGCCTATATCTGTCCTGTAGGCCACTTGCTGGGACTGTATGCCCGCCTTGCGCCATTTGGCTGGTCGACAGGCGACAGGTCAATATGCGAGAGCTGCAAAGACCATTCCTGTACTGCCAGTACTAATGCATATATTTTTCAAGGACGCAGTTGCGGAGTTAGTCTGAACCCTGCGCATATTGACGACAACACGGACTGCCTGCTGTGTGGACAGTGTATAAAGTCATGTAATCACAATAACCCTGGTATTGAAGGGAGACCCAACCCGGGTTGGTTTGTACGACCCTGGTTCAAAGACATTTTTGCACTCAAACCAATGACTTCCGCCCAGACAGCATTCTGTCTTATTGTATCTGGGTTCGTAGTTTATGAAGTATTTACTGAATGGATGGTTACTAAAGGGCTACTACTTTGGCTGCCTGACAATATTAACATGTTGCTTGGCACAGGGAACACATGGTCGCATGGGCTGATCAAATCATTGACCCTATTCGTAATTCTGCCGACTCTGGTCTGGATGTTTCCTTATGGTTTGTTCCGATTGGCAGGAGGAAAACTGTCTATTAAGGGATTTTTCTCTGTTTTTGGAATTGCATTTATCCCGATCATGGCTGCAGCACACACTGTTAAAGCATTGCTCAAAACAACGTCACGTATTCCCTACTGGGAAAATGCCTTTACTGATCCGGTTGGTGTTGAGTCCGCAAGAGGAATCCTTGA
>JABGRF010000134.1 GCA_018648405.1 Candidatus Scalindua sp. | reverse complement strand
GAAATAATTTTTGAAACTATTAGCTTGCAATTATCCTGGAAAGTGGTGAAAATTCTTATTAAGTGGTTCTTTAAACATTTTTCTTTTATATCATGGGCAATAAAACCAATTAGCAAGATTGTGACTAACAAGAGAGCATGAGGTTAAAAAATGGCTAAAAAAGGAATTTATATTCTAGGAATCTTTAAGGAAAAAGGGCCTTTATCTATAATCCTTAAACAGTTGAGTACATCGTTGAAGGCTTTAGAAATCAAATCGATAAAAAAGAAAATGATACTTGTGTTTTTGATACTGGCACTTATTCCATTGTTGGCAATGAGGTTAGTGGTTTACCCTAAAGCGCAGGATGCACTACAAACATCTTTAATACAAAATCTTCAAAGTGTCGGGCATAAGCAGGCGGAACTTATTAAAGGTTGGACAGAAGAAAGAAAGGGTGACGTAAGGGTTATTGCAGAAAACCCTTTTACGCTTCTCGCTTCCAGAGTAGACACAAATGATAAACGGTTCTGGCGCCTTTTGAGATATACCCATTACATAAGATACGAGTATGATTATAAGGAGATTCTTATAAGTGATGCGGAAGGTATTATTCATATCTCCACTCAAAAGGGTAGAATTGGCGCTGATGTCTCTGAGCAGGAATATTTTAAAAAAGCGATGGACGGAGAAACATTCGCATCACAGATATTCCCTTCAAAGGAACTCGTTGAAAGTAAATACGGTAGAATGGAAACAGGTGTTCCTACCATGGTTGTTGCGACTCCAATTACTGATCAGAATAAAATAATGGGAGTTGCATGTCTCAGAGTTGACGTTGAGAAAATAAGTGAATTAATGAGAAGTATAAAGCTGGGTGAAAGCGGAGAAACATATCTTGTTAATAAGCAGGGTTTTATGATAACAGAATCTCGGTTCGCAACTGATTTAAGAAATGAGGGTTTCATCGAAACTGATACTACTCTTGAAATTAAACTAATCAACCCTGAAGAAGGAAAATTTACAAAATCAGTTTCTGAATGTTTAAAAGGACACACAGGTTCTGATGGCGAGGGCTATATAGATTATAGGGGCGTGAAGGTAATAGGTTTCTGGCAATGGATTCCTGAACTGGATTGGGGTGTGATTGCTGAGATTGATTATAATGAAGGTTATATAGAAGTTAACCGGCTGCGTAAAAATGTTAATACAATTATGATTATAGTCTCTTTAGGGGTAGTGGTGCTTGCTGTTTTTATGGGTCAAAGGATGGTGGCGCCAATCCTTTATCTGACAGACGCAACGAGAAAAATGAATACAGGTGATCTTACTCAAGATGTAGATATTCATACCAAGGATGAAATTGGTGAACTTGCAGTTTCTTTTAACATGATGACCAGGACTATAAAAAAGAGAAATGAGGAGCTTCAATCCTCTAATATTTTTATGGAATCAATGTTTGATGCCATAATGGATCCTATGACAGTACTGGACAAAGATGGGACTATTATGCAAGTTAATAAGGTAGCGATGGACACTTACGGTGAGAACATTGTCGGAGAAAAATGCTACTGCGTATATAAAGGCCGGGAATCTATTTGTGATCACTGTCCCACAATGAAGTCAATTGAAACGCTGTTACCTGCTTCGGCAGAGCACTATGTGGAAAGGGATCACAAATATGTATTCATCGCCTCTTATCCTATCTTAAATAAAGAAGGAGAGTTGGAGTCGATAATAAAACTGGTTAGAGATATTACTGAACAGAAAAAACTTGAAAAGGAACTCCAGGACTATACAGCAAATCTGGAAAAAACAGTTGAGGAAAGAACCAGAGATCTTAAATCAACAAATGAAGAGCTGAAACAACGAAGCGTCGAAATAGAAAAGGCAAATGAGGAATTGCGTAGCCTTGATAAGATGAAAGACGTAATGATTCGAGATGTAACTCATGAATTGAAATCACCGGTAGCACAGGTTCAAATGGCTATAGATCTTTGGACTAGTGAGGCAGCTAAGGAAAAAGTAGATAAAGAGAAGGGGGAAAAATTAAGTAAAATAATTGATGATAACATTCAAAGACTAAAGAAAACCATACAGAGTATATTGGATCTGTCTGTATTGGAGTCTGGCCGTGTGGCTTATCAAAAGGAAACATTAAATATTGAGGAAATCGTAATCCAAACTGCAGAGGGGCTAAAATTAATAGCTGAGAAGAAAAAACTGATATTAACAACCAGGATCCCTGACAAGTTGCCGGAAGTGTTAGGCGACAAAGCAGAGGTGACAAGGGTTGTTTCTAATTTAATAGATAATGCTATAAAATATTCTGATACGGGAGAGATTGTAGTGTCTGCGCTGAGAAGACGCAGGGATATAGAAATCGCAGTTAAAGATCAAGGGATTGGTTTGATTACGCCAAAGGGCAGTTTTGATAAACTCTTTAGCAGATTCTATCAGGAAAGAGCAAGTGCTGATGGCTCCGGAGTCGGCCTTGCTATATGTAAGAAAATTGTAAATGCTCATGGTGGAAAAATATGGGTTGAAAGTGGTGGTAAGGGAAAAGGCACAACATTCAGGTTTACATTGCCAGTAGCCTCTGATGGGCAAAAAGGTCCGGATGCCACAACCTCGAATCCTGATGTGGTAGCGTGATTTTTAAGATGGAAATTATCAGTACAATTTGTATAGTATATTACTTGGAGATAAGATGCTTGCCTTTTTAGTAACTAAAGGCTCAAGTTTTTATAGCGGATGTCTAGACTAGGGAAAGGGGAATAAAAGACATGGGTAAGACAATAATGATAGTTGAAGATGAACAGGCTTTTCATGACCTTTACACTATGATGCTGGAAGATACGGATTATGAAATAGTTCGTGCATATGATGG
>JABGRF010000336.1 GCA_018648405.1 Candidatus Scalindua sp. | reverse complement strand
CAGCAATTGACCGGTTCACTCAATATAAAGAGTAATCCGACAGACGCAGTAATCACTGTTAACGGAAATGAAGTTGGCAATACCCCTGCAGTCATCGCTGATCTCAAGCCTGGTAAGCATCATGTTGAAGTTAAAATGAGCGGGCATGAGAATTGGAGTGAAAGTGTGAATGTTGAACATAGTAAAGAGGCCACATTGACTGCAGTGCTTCAATTGAGTGCAGGATCTGTATGTATCAAGAGTGAACCTTCAGTTGCTGTTGTATTTATAGACGGCAAGGAAATTGGCACTACTCCCCTAATCATTACTGATCCAAGCCCTGGCTCACATAATGTGGAATTAAAGAAGGACGGATATGAGATCTGGAGTGATAATGTAGAAATTGAGATGGGTAAGGAGACTAGCCTGACAGCAGTACTTCAAGTAAAATCAGGAACATTCACTATAGATAGTGTGCCTCCAGATGCAATAGTCTTAATAGACGGCAAAGAAGTTGGTACTACACCTTCAGTCCTTACTGACATAAGTTCTGGTAGACGCGATGTAGAGGTGAGGATGGACGGATTTGAAAATTGGAGAAAGAGTGTTGATATTGAGACAGGAAAAGACACGACCTTGAGAGCGGTACTTGAATTAATGACAGGGTCATTCTCTATAAATAGCAAGCCGTCAGGAGCAATGGTTTTAATTGATGGTAAGGAATCTGGCACTACTCCACTAACGATAAATGATCCAGAGCCGAAAGAGTATTCGGTGGAAGTCAAGATGGACGGGTATGAAATATGGAGTGAGAGTGTAAATATAGTGTCGGGTGAAACAATTGATCTTACCGCTACACTTCAAATTAAAGCGGGTACCGTCAGTATTTTTAGCAAACCATCAGATGCTGTAATTTTTATTGATGGTAAAGAAGTAGGTACAACACCTGTTATCATAACTGACCCAAGTCCCGGTACTCACACAATAGAAATCAAGATGGATGGATTTCAAACATGGAATGAGAGTGTTGATATTGAGCCGGGGAAGGAACTTACGATAACTGCAGACCTTCAAATGAAGGCAGGATCAATTAATATCAATAGTAATCCGTCAGAAGCGACAATCCGTATAAATAGTAAAGAGGTCGGAAAAACATCCAAAACTATATCTGATCTGACCCCAGGTATGTACCTTGTGGAAATTATAATGGATGGGTACGAACTCTGGAGTCAGAGTGTAGATATTGGAGGCGATAAGGAAAACACTTTATCTGCTGAACTTAAGGAAATAACTGGTTCTATCAATATCGATAGTAATCCATCTGAAGCGACAATATATCTAGACGGTAAAAAGGTTGGCTCCACCCCAGACTCTTTGAAATCCGTTACTATTGGTATGCATGAAGTTGAACTCAAGTTAGATGGATACTCAGAATGGACTAAAACTATAAAGGTTAAAAATGGGAAGGAGACTGCCTTAAACGCAGTTCTACTGTCTAATACTGGCACTGCTAATATAGAGAGCGATCCGTCAGATGCAGTTGTATTTATAGATGGTGAAGAGGTTGGTAAGACTCCTGCGAGTTTAACCGGCATTAAAACTGGTACGCATGAAGTAGAGTTGCGGAAGGACGGTTATGCCTCTTGCAAGAAGACTATAAAAATAAAGGCATGCAAAGTGAGTGCCTTAACAGTGAAACTCTCGGAAATGACTGGCTCAGTCAATTTAAATACTAAACCGTCAGATGCATTTATTTGGATAGACGGCAAGAAAGCCGGTCAAGCACCTTTAGTTATCTCCGATCTAAGTGCCGGTAAGCACAAGATGGAAGTTAAGATAGACGGGTATGAAACCTGGTGTGATGATGTGGATGTTGAACCTGGAAAAGAAATCACAGTAACCGCTGAACTTCAGATGAAACCAGGGACAGTCAGTATTAATAGTGAACCAACTAATGCTGTAATTTTCATAGACAGCAGTAAAATCGGTACTACTCCAAGTGTTGTAACAGATCTGAGTTTTGAAGAGCACCATATTGAAGTCAAAATGGATGGATATGAAGTCTGGAGTGAAAGCGTTAACGTTGAATCAGGCATTGAACATTGTGTAATGGCTGGTCTTCAGATGAAAGCTGGCTCTGTCTGTATTAATAGTGAACCGTCCGATGCAATGATTCTTATAAACAATAAGAAAACCGGTGTTACTCCTAGTACATTAACTGACATTAAACCCGGTAAATATCAGGTGGAGGTCAGAAAAGAGGGATTTGAAGCGTGGATTGATAGCGTAGATGTAAAAGGTGAAGAAGAGAATATTCTGAATGTAACACTCAAGAAAATTACAGGTTCTATCAATATCAAAAGCACCCCGTCAGAAGTTACAATATTTTTAGATGGAGAAGAGGTTGGTACTACTCCAGATATTATAGAATCTGTTGCCATTGGTACACATGTAATAGAAGTCAAGAAGGAAGGATATACCGAGTGGAAGAATAAAATAAATGTGAAAAAAGGTAAGGAAATTGCCTTAAAAGCAGTGATTCAGTCTATTACCGGTACCGCTCGTTTAGAGAGTGAGCCGAATGGAGCAATGATATTTATTGATGGTGAAAATGTTGGAGAGACTCCCAAGGTTGTGACTGGTATTGAAACGGGTAAGCATGAAGTTGAAATGCGTTTGGATGGTTATGATTCATGTGTGAAAACGATAAAAACAAAAGCTGGTAAAGAGTTTGTTTTTGCAGCTGTACTTCAAGTGAAAAGGGGTTCTATAATGATAATGAGTAATCCCTCCAATGCAATGATTTATATAAAAGGTAAAAAGTCCGGAAAGACACCCAGAGAAATAACGGATCTGATGCCCGGGAACTATACGATAGAAGTTAGGCTCGACAAGCACCAGACATGGAGTGAGAGCGTAGATGTGTTACCCGGTAAGGATGTTAGCTTAAAACCTGTGCTTCAAGTAACTCCTGGCTCAATTAGTATAAAAAGTACGCCATCAGATGCAAAAGTTCTTATAAACGGTAGTGATGCAGGTACTACTCCTAAGACAATTAATGACATAGATAGCGGTACTCATATTGTGGAATTGATGGCTGAAGGCTATGCTGTCTGGAGTGAATCCGTAGAAGTTAAAGCAGATAATGAGTCATGCTTAACAGCAGTTCTTCAGGAATTGCCAGGTTCTATTAATATAAAGAGCGAGCCGTCAAATGCCCTGATTCTTATAGATGCTAAAAAGTCCGGTACTACTCCTGCTGTCATAGAAAATTTAAGGCCTGGAGCGCATACAGTCAATATCAGCATGGACGGACATAAAGTCTGGAGTGAAAGTGTCGAAATTGAGGGAGAAAAGGAGAAGGAGATAACTGCAATACTCCAGGAAGCGAGAGGTACCGTCACTATCAAGAGCATACCTGATGCCGCATTGATACTTATAGATGGTAAAGAATCTGGCACTACTCCACGAACAATATCTGACATAAAGATTGGTATGCATCAGGTGGAAGTATCCATTGATGGATATGAGGGGTGGAGCGAAAATATCGAAGTTATCGACAAAGAGAATACTATTACAGCAACACTTCAGGAAAAGTCAGGCTCTATTGATATAAAAAGTGAGCCTTCAAATGCAACAGTACTTGTGGATGGTAAGGAAATTGGTTCGACTCCAGAAACAATAAAAGATTTAAAACCTGGTATGCATCAGGTGGAAGTAAGAATGGACGGGTGTGAAGATTGGAGTGAAAGCGTAGAAGTTATAGTGGAGAAGGTAAGTGAGATTACTGTTTTACTTCAGAAGGCTGCCGGATCTATTAGCGCGAGAAGCACACCTGATAGTGCTTTGATACTTATAGATGGGAAGGAAGCTGGCACTACTCCTGCGACGCTATCTTCTATCCCTATTGGATCTCACGAGATTGAAGTTAAGCTTAGTGGGCACGAAGATTGGAAGAAATCCATAATCGTAAAAAAGGATAAGGAAATAAGTTTGACTGCAGCACTCCAGTTAAATATTGGATCTATTAATATTGAGAGCTTTCCTGAAAATGCAAAATTAAGTCTGGATGGTAAAGAAGCCGGTAGCACTCCTAAACGATTAACAGATATTGTTACTGGTACACATGAGGTTGAAGTGCTGCTTGATGGATATGTTACATGGAAAAAAACCATAAAAGTTAAGGCAGAAAAAGAGATTTCATTAACAGCAAATCTGGAAAAAATCAGTGGAGTTATAGAGATTGAAACAGACGAACCTGCAAAGACTACAGAAATTGAAAAAACAATAATCCCTGACACTCCTGAATTAGAACGTAAACCTGAAAAAGCGGAGAAGGAAATTATAACAGCATCACAGGAACCAAAGTCAACTACTGACAATAAGAAAATCCAACATACACCAGGAGAATTGATAAAGCTACGTTCGGATTATGATAAAATAACAGATTCGCAAATTGAGTCATTAGCTTTTGTAACAATAAATGAAAAAAACAATAATATTACTTTTTGTTACAGTTCAATAAAACATCATTATGAAGAAAAACCTGTTGGTGATGGAGATGTTGTCATTGATCATGCAACTGGCTTAATGTGGTTCCAGTCCGGATCGTCAGAATATTTTAATTTGAAGAAAGCAAATAAATGGTTAAAAAAGACTAATAAGAGTTCCTATGCGGGCTTTGATGACTGGCGATTTCCAACTCTGGATGAAGCACTTTCTTTACTAGAAGATGAATCAAAAGATAATAGTCATATTGACCCTGTCTTTGATAATAAACAATGGGGAACCTGGACAGGTGATAAATCTGGCACTGGAGATTCATGGATAGTAACCTATGTTAATGGTACCATAAGTCACGTACAAGCTGGGACTCCTGCTACATTTATCAGACCTGTCAGATCATTAGATATTTAAAGTAAACACATCGTTTGTTATACAACTCAAAGACCAGGCTTTGCAAACAACTTTATATTATTAAGAATGAAAGATCGCTCGAAACTCATCACTGAACAACGGAATCAAAACACCCACGACATTGACTGTAAATCAACTCTGGAAGTCGTAGACATTATAAATGCCGAGGATTCAATCGTAATCAATGCCGTTCACAATGAAAGACAAAATATAGCAAGGGCCGTTGACCTTATTGTAGAATCATTCCAAAAAGGAGGGCGTCTGTTTTACTTCGGAGCGGGAACAAGTGGACGATTGGGTGTACTTGATGCTTCTGAATGCCCCCCCACCTTTGGTACCAGCCCTGAACTAGTAAGAGGTATAATTGCCGGAGGCATTGATGCGCTTACAAGATCAATAGAGGGTGCCGAGGACAGACACGTAGATGGCGAACAAGCAATAACAGAAAACGGTATCAATGGTAATGACATTGTTGTAGGTATCGCTACTGGAGGTACAACTCCTTTCGTTCATGGTGCTTTGGCTCAAGCTAACAGGCTCAAGGCTACTACTGTTTTCCTTTGCTGTAACCCTGATATAAGTCCTACCGAGGCTGTTGACGTCATCATAAGGCCAATAACCGGACCTGAAGTAATTACTGGTTCTACTCGAATGAAGGCAGGAACCGCAACAAAGCTTATACTCAATACCCTTACAACCGCATCAATGATCAAAATGGGTAAAGTTTATGAAAACCTCATGGTTGATCTACAGGTAAATAACGTAAAGCTAAAAGACCGTGCTGAACGTATGCTGATTTCTGTTACAGATCTCGACAGGGACGCAGCTGGCAGATTATTAGATGAGGCAAAAGGTAACGTAAAGACTGCCATCATCATGCAGAAATTACAAATTGACTATAACGATGCAAGGAAGAAACTTGATGCATATGAAGGGTTTGTCAGGAAGGTGTTAAATAACTCATAAGATATGTGCGTGGAGATTAATGTTTATATTTCATACGCACTCTGGCTCAATTTATAATTGTCATTAATTAGACACTAAGAACAGATGAAACTATCAAGATTGTTGCATTTCTGTGAACTTTAACCGGAAAACAACTTTAATTGCATTTCAAATTCTGCCATCTTCAACGTCAGCAACACCATTATCAAATACGAATTGATTTTATGTTGACCAAAACAGAAACTTTTGTGTAATTAGTCAATCATGTTTCTATATTTACTTAATGCCAAAAGTGGAAAGTAGCTTCTGTACATATGATACCTAAGGTAAAATATTTTGGGGAATCCTGTACCGGTAAACTCTGCCTCATCCCATGTACCATCTTCTTTCTGTGTCTTTATCAAATATTCAATGCCTTTTTTTACAGCATCGGAATGTCTCTCTTCAGTACATAAAAGCCCCAAAACAGCCCATGATGTTTGTGATGCAGTGCTCCTGCCAATGGCACTGAGAGATGTATCCCAATATGACTTGCAAGTCTCACCCCAACCACCATCTTCATTTTGAAAATCTATTAACCACGATGCTGATTTCTTAACATAGTCCTTAGTCATGTCTTCTTTTATTGAGTAAAGACCGGTTAGTACTGACCATGTTCCATAGACGTAATTAGTGCCCCACCGTCCAAACCAAGAGCCATTCTTTTCCTGTTCTTTTTTAAGAAATCTGATAGCTCTTTGTGCAGGCGGAAAGCTTAAGTCATATCCCAATTTACCCATCAAGTCCAGGACACGTGCAGTAAGATCACTTGTGCTCGGATCTAGAAGTGCATTCCAATCAGCAAAAGGGATGTTATTGAGTATTTTTTTGTTGTTGTTTTTATCAAAAGATCCCCACCCCCCATCATTACACTGCATTCCGATTAGCCATTTAAAACCTCTTAGGATTGCATCACTCTTCCGTTTCTTATCCGGTAAATCTAATAGTTGTAGTGACATCATTACAACTGCAGCATCATCATTGTCAGGGTAGAATTCGTTTGCGTGCTGAAAATACCATCCACTTGGTTCTCTGACAGGGTTTTTCATACTCCAATCCCCAAAGGTTTTTACCTCTTTCTCTAACATCCACTCTCCTGCTTTAACTAATGAAGGATGGTTATTAGGCAAGCCAGATTTCAGAAGAGCCATAATCGCCCATGGTGTATCCCATACCGGAGAGACACATGGTTGTAGAAACATGGTCTCTTCGTCGTGTACTGCTAATGCCTCTATATCTTCAATTGCCTTTTCTACGACAGGGTTTCCATCTTTATAACCAAGGCATCTCATCGCCATTAAAGAATTAACCATTGATGGCCATATTGCACCCAAACCTCCTGACTTCTCAAGACGTTCTAACATCCACTTTTCTGATTTCTCAATGGCAATTTTTCTTAAAGATGAAATTGGACCATTTTCGTAACGTCTTAGAATTGTGTCGAAATTTATAAAGAAATTTTTAATTGTTAGCCGGTTTTGATCCCTCTTCAGTCGATAACTGACCTTCTCCTTTGGTATCACATATAGGTCGTCCAGGACAGCTTTGTCACCAACCTGGA
The DNA here is from genome assembly GCA_018648405.1 of Candidatus Scalindua sp. Lineage (GTDB taxonomy): Bacteria > Planctomycetota > Brocadiia > Brocadiales > Scalinduaceae > Scalindua. The sequence continues at coordinate 11,831 of JABGRF010000336.1, read as the reverse complement.
ATTTTGACCGTTTAGCCATAATTATGCCCAAAGGAACAACAATGCACCTGGACCAATAAGACATCTCATATATATTAAAATAGAAGAACTTAGGAAGAAGGATTATCTCTACAGGTAGAGCCGGGATACCTTTCCAGTCGAACTGACCAAAAACAGCAAGGTATATTTTAGTGAATGTATTACACTGCATTATCCCGCCCAGTTTGAGTATACGCTCTTTTGCTTTTTGCATATATGGCTCATTATCAGAATGCTTTGCTAATTTAAGAGCAAAATAGCACTTTACAGAAATACTAATATCACTAAATCCATCATGATATATACTCCATCCACCGTCTTCTTCCTGTTTGTTTATTATATACCTGGTAGCCTTCTCTTGTTTTCTTTTATCAATCCTCTTTAGGAAATGCATTAACATTAAATATTCTGCTGTTAATGCGACATCACCCTCCAATACGCCAGCCCAATACGTTCCATCCTCCTGTTCGCTAAGTAGATGGGATTGCGATTTCTTGATAGTAGTATTTAATTTGCTATCAGGTGCAGACTCATCTGTGAATGCTTGAAGATGTCTTTCAAAGCTAAGTTGATCCGATGTGATTTTAGGAAGGTAATATCCGTTTTTGCCTTTAATTATATTGTTACTGATTTTGTCGACGGTCTCTATTAAATCTATCAGAAGTTTGGCCATTGGATATTTAAAAAAAATTACAAAATAACTGAACTTAATCTACTCTTATATATTAAATTATTGGATTTTTAACAAGGATATTATAGTCAAAATCGTGATATAATACATGACATAATTATTATATTCTAAAGGAGATAAGAGATTTGTCATGGCTAAAATCAAAGTAAAAGATTTCAATTTAGAGCATACTTTAGAATGTGGACAAATATTTAGAATCAACAAGCAAGATAACTGGTATTATGTTATTGCTAGAGATAGATTCTTTAAAATATGTCAGATAAATAATCAGTTAGAATTTCATGGTACCGACAAAGAGTTTATCATTCACTTTTTCTCTTTAGATGATAATCTTTCAAAAATACTTAAGGAAATTAACAAGGACCGATACATAAAGAAATCTATAGACAAATACAGAGGCTTAAGGCTCCTTAAACAGGATCCATGGGAGAGTCTTATCTCTTTTATCTGCTCTACTGCATCTAATATCCCTAGAATCAAATCAAAACTAAATGCACTATCTAAGGCTTTCGGCAATAAAATATCGATTGACAGTATCGATAATTATACATTTCCCAAGCCTGGTAACATTAATAACTACAAGAAAATCGTTAATGCAAAAACCGGTTTTCGTGCGAAGTATATCTCAGATGCAAACAAATCTGTTAACATCGATAAACTTAATTCACTGAAAACCCTCTCTTATGAAGATGCAAAGAGTGAATTAAAGAAAATAAATGGAGTTGGGGACAAAGTTGCTGATTGCGTAATGCTGTTTTCCCTCGGTTTTAACCAGGCATTTCCGGTAGACACCTGGATAAAGAAAACAATTCAATTGCTATACTTTGACAATACTACTGTTTCTAACGAAAAGATCAGAACATTTGGATTAGATTACTTTGGCGCTCATGCCGGATATGCACAGCAGTATCTATTCATGTTCTCAAGGAATGACCTGGGTACATCAGACAAGTTGCAACTATGGAAAGATGGAATGATATAGAAAAAACTCCTAAAGAATTGAACCAGGAGCTGGATTAGTTTGTCTTGATATACTCCATGAGACCCCCTGCTGTTATTATATCCTTCATCTCATCGGCAAATGGTGTAAATGAGTAATCTTTATTTTTTGTTAAATTGGTGATTATGTTCTTATTTATATCCACCTGAACATTATCGCCATCACTTATCTCAGCGGCTGCATCCTCACTCTCAAAAATTGGCAGCCCAATATTAATACAATTTCTGAAAAATATTCTGGCAAAGCTCTTTGCAATAACACAGGAAATCCCTAATGCTTTGATACATATTGGAGCATGCTCTCTGGAAGACCCGCAACCAAAATTTTCACCGGCAACTATTAAATCACCCACACTTGCTTTTTTTACAAAATCCTGGTCAATATCTTCCATGCAGTGAGCAGCCAGCTCTTTTTCATCGGTTGTATTTAAGTATCTGGCAGGAATAATTTCATCTGTATTAACATTATCCCCATATTTCCAGCTTTTACCATTTATCATAAATTGTTCTACACCTTTCTTGCCGCATTATGAAAATTTAATTCATAGTTGCATATTCTTTACTATTATTCTGCCTACTCTCCATCCTTTGATATGCTTGATGGATAAACGCTTCTAGACGAGTCTCTTCATTTGTCTCTTCCTGGCCGTCAAATGTCAGCTTTAGCAATGGGATATCATTATGATCTCTCTGCAACTTTTCAAGCACTGCATTAACAGCCGTTCCCGGCATACAATGGAATGGAATGATATTAACTATTCCGTCATAATCTGCCTCAATATATTCTACTGCCCTTCCCATACTGAGAACCGGATCACCTCTATACGAATCATGAATATACGATTTACCCTTTGAAATCAAATCTTTTATAGAGCTCTCTTTAAATAGCTTTTTACCACTTTTCTTAAATGGACGTGACATCTTGTTCTCATGATATTTCTGTATTACTCCGGTCAACATCTCTACAGAGAAAGCATTCAGGTCCTTTTCTCTAATACAATCTTCTCGTCTGATATGGGCTATGTAGTCAAGCCACTCGCTAAACGGAGGTACTACTGCGGTTCCCCCCAGTTTCTCAATCGTTCTTACGATAAAGTTGTTTGAGAACTCATTGCCGCGAACATAAGTCTCGCCTATAATTCCAATTCTAGGTTTACGCACGCTTGTGTCAACCGGAACCCTGCCCAGTGCTTCACATGCATCTTTAGCCACCTGCAGAAGATCAAGTCCGTACTCTATTGCGTGTTCTGCTTTTCTGATATGTTGTTTATATACAATATCACAATCACCCTTATGGACCTCGTATGGCCGTATTTCGTGTAATAATTTTTGCAGATAGTCAACAAATACAACTCCGTTCCATGTAAGCTTGCGGAAATTTGCCCCTAATTTACTTGTGTCTTCCTGATAGTCATCTCCCTGATCCAGAGTGTAAATAGGTACGTGTGGCAAACCGATATCATCCAGAATCATTCTATGCATCGTATTATACTGTCCAAACCTGCATGGCCCTGAGGCAGTTGCCATAAAAAATACACTTCTATCAGGATCAAAATCAGAACATTTTGCCTTCTTCACAATATCTCCGGTTGTAAGAATCGCCGGATAACACTCTTTTCCGGATGTGTATTTTCTACCTAACTCAAGACTGATTTTGTCCGGCATTGGTAGCGCGACAGCATCAACACCGTTTGCTCTCATTGCTGCAGCAGCCATAAAGCAGCAATCATTCATATAAGGTATGTACATCGTCCTTTTCTTATTTAAGGAGTGCTTACGTATTTTGGTTGATTCTTTCTTGAATTTTTTGATCCTTGCATTTTTTAAGCTATCAAGGAATGCCTCGCAACGTGTCATCACACCAGCATCCGCACTATGCTCATCAATATCAATCATTAGGAATGGTTTCCCGCCAACCTCTTTAGGAAAAAACTTGGATATAAAGGAGTCAGGACCACAGCCGAAATTTGTTATATAAAGTGCATGCAGCCTCTTATCTTTCGCGATAAACCTTGCTGCAGCTAATATCTTCTGCCCATATTTCCAATACATATTAGGATAATCCCGTGATATATCTTCCAGGTCCATCGGTATGCAATCCATTGGTATTGCAGTGATTCCCATATCCCTGAGTTTTTCAGGTAGATCTAAATTCACACCGGAATCGCAGCCATTATACGGACGGCTGATGATCACCAGTGCGGTATCATCTTCACCCAAATTATCCAGCACTTCTTTACCTCTCTCTTCGAGGGTCTTATAGAAGTTCCTTTGTGTTTCCTGAGCATTTTTTATTGCCTTAGTTACTTTCCTCCCCTTTACACCAATATCTGCAGCAATCTTACGAAAAGTTTTTTCTACATGAGCTTCACCATATTCAAAGTGGATGATAGGCTGCAACAGCTCAAAGTCTTGCGTTTCCAGATCCACAGCTGAACCGATTATGTAAGGAAGGCACTGTATATAAGGACACGCGTAAGAGTGAGTCAAGTTGGATGATTCATGGGTCATGTTGATTACACTAGGCAAAAACAGATAATCAATATCTTTATTGAGCATGTCTACAACATGTCCGTGTGACACCTTTATCGGGAAACATGTCTCTGTATTTACATGCTCCACTCCTTTACTGATAATGCTACGATTAGTATTCTTTGAAATAACTATCTCAAACCCTAATTCAGTAAAAAAAGTTCTCCACATTGGAAACAGTTCGAAAAATGTTGAGGCCTGTGGAATACCTATTCGTCCCCGTGAATTATTGTTGCTGTCATGCGTTATTGTGCTCTTCGTCTTTCGGTCTGTATAGTAAGGGCCATATAACAGGCGGCTTCTTTCATTAAACAATCGAGGCAGGTTCTTTGATTTACTTACCTTCTTCTCATCATCAAACTTACCACAGCGACTTCCATAATGTAGTGGTGACTCTCCTGTTATCGAAACTTTTCTTATCTCACAAATATTTGAACAATCTTTACAGACAAATGATGTTGTTTCATATTTTCTACCTCTTAAATCAAAGCCTTTAAACCGTGATTCTTCCCATGTGTTCTCTTCCATGGAAATTATTGCAGAGCCTATTGCTCCCATAACGTCATGATGAGGTGGTACATTAACAGTTCTTCCTGTTACTTTTTCAAAAGCAGCCTTAACACCCCTGTTTGCGGCTACACCACCCTGTAGAAAAATAGTCTTGCCAATCTTCCTCTTTTCAACAACACGATTAATGTAATTCAATACGATAGAGTAACTCAGTCCTGCCAGCAGATCATCCTTAGGCACACCCAGCTGTTGATGGTGATTAAGGTCTGATTCCATAAACACAGTACACCTCTCACCAAGTTGAGAAGGACAGCATGAATCTAACGCCCTTTTACCAAATTCTTTTTTGATATTAACATCCAGTTTTTCAGACTGCTCTTCAAGGAAAGAGCCGGTCCCGGCAGCGCATACTTTATTCATAGTGAAATCAACAATTGCTCCGTTTTCCAGACTTATATATTTTGAGTCCTGTCCGCCTATTTCGAAAATTGTATCTACATCCTTGTCGACCCATGCTGCGGCTGTCGCATGAGCGGTTATCTCATTCTTTACTATATCTGCACCAATAAACTCACCGGTAAGATATCTTCCGGACCCGGTAACACCAACGCCTTTAATAATTACATTTTTGCCGACCTCTTTACCTACTTCGAATAGTCCCTGCCTCACTGCCTCGAGGGGTTTTCCTGCAGTCATAAGATAGCGCCGTGCTAAAACGTTTCTACCCTTATCGATGACAACAACATTTGTACTGATAGAACCAACATCAACACCTACATAAGCCTCTACTTTTTTACCGCTTTTTAATGAATGCCTGTTAACGTTAATGTCATAGTTGTTGCAATTAAGTTTTTTCAGGTTGGAGTCTTTTCCTTTACGCTTTTTCAGATAAGTTTCAATTTTCTTAAAACCATTAAATGGAGAATCAATTCCTTTTTCAACTAATGCGAGTGCAGTCCCAATTGCCCCCATTGTATTAAAGTTCTTGGGAATGATGAGTTCTCCTTCATCTAAATCAAGTATATCCTCAAACGCTTTAACGATACCGTCGTTTGCTGCAACCCCGCCCTGAAAGGCTATCGGCTTTGCAAAATCTTTTCCTTTTCCAATGTTACTCTTAAAATTTCTTGTAAGTGCATAACAGAGACCAGCAACAATATCATGAACTTCTGTTCCTACCTGTTGGAGATGTATCATGTCTGATTTCGCAAATACACTGCATCTTCCTGCTATCCTAGGTGGAACTTTTGACTTTAAGGCCATTTTGCCGAATTCGTTCTCTATCGATACACCGATTCTTGTTGACTGCTGATCTAAAAATGATCCTGTCCCGGCAGCACACATTGTATTCATTGAGAAATCTGATACCTTCAGATTATTACCATTTGCCTCATCAGGTTCCAGCATTATCAATTTCGAATCTTCACCCCCTATTTCGATTACTGTCCTTACTTCAGGATGTAATATGGAAGTAGCTGTGCTTTGTGCAACAATCTCGTTAATAAAGCTTATGCCTATTATGTCAGCCAATAACTTACCACCAGACCCGGTGGCAGCTATCCCTGCTATTTCGTCATTATCTATCCTGTTGAAAATCTCCTTGAGTACAATCAAAATCGTCTCTAACGGTTGTCCGTGTGATCTTACATAGTGATTTTCCAATACATCATAGTCTTCGTTGATTAAAACTACTTTTACACTCACAGAGCCAATATCGATACCAATGTATTTCTTCTTAGGACCTTTTTCAATACTTCTGATCATTTTAAGAGTCTCCTTTTACAACGTAAAACTAACGACTTTAAATTATTTCTATATTACTTATTTTATAATTATGTTATGTGGTCTATTTCATCTTATCGGGATGAGTTATTTTACCCGTTATGGCAGAAGCCGCAGCTACTGCAGGATTACTAAGATATATTTCAGATTTTGTATGACCCATTCTTCCTGCAAAATTTCTATTAGTAGTCGATAATGCACGTTCTCCATCTGCCAGGATTCCCATGTGACCGCCAAGGCAAGGCCCACAGGTTGGCGTAGACACGGCACCCTCTGCCTTGATAAATACCTCGATTAACCCCTCTTTTAATGCCTCTAGATAAACATCTTGAGTTCCCGGTATTATAATTAAGCGAATTGACGGATGGACTTTTTTGTCTTTAAGGATTTCTGCGGCTATTCTCAAGTCAGAAATCCTTCCATTAGTACATGAACCGATTACAACCTGGTCAATCCCGATGTCAGATAAATCTTCTACTGAACGTACATTTTCTGGCAAATTAGGTAATGCAACTTGAGGAGAAAGGTTGCTTACATCGTATTCATGAACTTCGTGATAGTTACAATCGGCGTCACTTGAGTAAAATTCATATTTTCTTTGAGCTCTGCCATTTACGTAATTCTCTGTGCAATCATCCGGTACGATTATTCCGTTTTTTGCACCGGCTTCTATTGCCATATTGCACATTGCAAGTCTATCATCCATTGATAGATTCTCAATAACTGGTCCTGAAAACTCCATTGCCTTGTACCTTGCCCCATCAACACCAATCTTACCTATGATATGAAGAATCAGATCTTTTCCAGACGTCCATTCATTTAATTTACCATTAAATATAAACTTTATGGTCTCCGGTACTTTTAACCACACTTTTCCAGTTGCATAACATGCAGCTAAGTCAGTGCTTCCAACACCAGTAGAAAAAATGCCCATCGCACCATATGTACATGTGTGTGAATCTGCTCCAATCACTAAATCACCAGGGCCTACTATTCCCTGCTCTGGCAGTAAGACATGTTCGATTCCTACTCTGCCGACTTCGAAATAGTTTTTAATTTTATGCTTCTTTGCGAATTCCCTGAGAAGCTTGGAGTTCTGAGCGGATTTAATATCCTTATTTGGTGTGAAGTGATCGGGTACTAAAACGATACTATCCGGATTAAATACTTTTTCAATTCCAAGCTTTTCGAACTGTTCGATCGCAATTGGAGCAGTAATATCATTGCCCAGACATATGTCCACATCTGCATATACAAACTGGCCGGCACTTACCTCTTGCTGTCCAGAATGTGCTGCTATAATTTTCTCTGTTATTGTCATTCCCATGGCGCGATTAGGTACTGCTAATTATTGAGTTTATTAATTGTAAAATGGAATATTTAACAGACGTTTTGAGGGGTTATGGATGCATTTATGCAAATACATACCATTCCTTGAAATGAAATACAGACTTAATGTCAGTTGCTAAATTAGTCGTAACTAATGAGACTTCTGCCTTAAGATCAGTTTACGAGGCAAGCATCCAGGATGATTTATTGTACGGTCAATAAAAATACAGGCCTGAATCTTAACGCTTTATTTCATTTAAAATCAAAATACTATTAAAAATCCAAAAGGATTTAATTTTCAGAAAAACGGCCTCTTCTAATCGAGTTAATCGAGAGAGGGTCCTGTAAATATCTAGTATGGCATTTACAACACAAATCATAACGAAATGTTTTATATTCAATACTTTCTATTTCATCTGCGTCAATATTATCTATCTCTTCATCACTTTCATCGTCATCATCTTCAAAATCGGTTATAAACTCTTCATCTTCACAGTCAGCATCCATAGAGTCACATGCAGAATAAACTTCAATTTTAACAACATATCTTTCGTCCTCTTCAGGAACCAGTGATCTTCCACACATATCACAGTTATAACGAATCATACAAAAATACCTCCTATTAGCTGGAATTCATTATCAAAAAATAAGACTTGGAAGGAGAAGTTTCATTAATTCTCTTTAACCCAACTCAAATACATAAATAATGTAAAGTGCTTTCACTTTACGTGTTTATTTACTATAAAATTATACGAAAATGGATATCTTTGTCAAGTACATAGAGTTTGAACTAAAACAGCAAACAGAACATAATATTTTGGCCCCTAGATGTATCATCCTTATACATAGGCAGTTATGACTTTTGCCAGGCGAGTTGGTTGCTTTTTAGTATCATTTTTTGTCATTGTTAAGCCCATTTATATTCAGGCCTGCGATAATCTATAATGATTATTAACTGTCAATACTGTTTAGTAAATTTGATTCATTAAAATTATACGCTGAAATGGATATTTAATAAATTATTATGAATCGAAAGATAGAGGATAAAATGCAAGGGTGAGAATTGGTGACTATACGGAATATAATAACAGAAGAGAACCATTAAGAGTGAAGTGAAAGAGGAATCCCTATAAACAAGCGGATATTATCACAATTGTTACGTGGTCTTATCAGTTAAGATTTAGCTGAGATATGTAACTAACTAAAATCTGATATCTTATCCAGGATTGCTCCTTTTACTTTATCATATTCAGGAGGGAGTTCAACAGGTACATTTGCGTATTTTGATTCGACACCTTCCAGTTGATTTTCATGATATTTAACTTTAAAGTCTGTAAATTTCAATCCATGTGCAGTTGAAATAACCACGACTCTTTCATCCTTTTTGATTTCACCTCTTTTTAATAGTTTAAATAGTACCGCTAAAGCAACTCCAGTATGAGGACAATTAAAAAGTCCGGTCTTATCAGCTAGAGCAGCAGCGTTTGCGAGTTCATCTTCTGTCGCCTGCTCTACTACACCATTAAACAACTTCAACATCTTTATAGCCTTGTTAATACTGACAGGATTACCAATCTGAATTGCACTCGCCAAGGTGGTTTGTGCCTGAATCGGTTTATACTCTTTATAGTCTTTTAAATAACTTTGATATAATGGGTTTGCCTTAGCTGCCTGAGCGCATATGATTCTTGGACGCTTATTAATCATGCCCAGCTCTTCCATCAGAAGAAAGCCTTTACCCAGAGCTGTAACATTTCCTAAATTACCACCAGGGATTATAATCACATCCGGCACTTCCCAGTCAAGCTGCTGCACCAATTCAATGCTCATTGTCTTCTGTCCTTCAATCCTAAGGGAATTCATGGAATTCGCGAGATAGATGTTATTCTCTTTGCAAATCCTTTGTACTATCTCCATGCATCCATCAAAATCGGTATCAAGTGAAAGTGTTAATGCTCCATTGGCTATTGGTTGAATTAACTGGGCAGTGGAGACCTTATTTTTTGGTAAAAATACAATTGCAGGAATTCCTGCTGCAGCACAGTATGCGGAGAGAGCGGCAGAAGTATCACCAGTTGAAGCACAGGCAACTCCCATTATATCGCTTCCCTCTGAGATCATCTGCTTAACCATTGAAACTAATACAGTCATGCCAAGATCTTTAAACGAACCGGTATGACCATTGCCACACTGTTTGATCCATAAGTCATCAATGCCAATAATATTACCAAGGCGTTCGGCCCAGAACAGATTGCTGCCACCCTCATAGAGCGATACCACATTCTGGTTTTCTACATTCGGGCAGACCATCTCTTTCTTTCCCCAGACAGAACTCCCGAAAGGCCACTTGGTTTTTCCATATCGGTCGTCGAGAAGTCTCATCCACGATCCGGGACTGCGAAGTTTCAATTGTGTAATATCGTGCTGTACCTCCAGCAAACCACCACAATTATTGCAATTATATATTATCTCATTTAATTCGTATCGTTTATCACAACCTTCCGAACATTGAAACCATGCTTTATAATCCATATTATTCCTTTTCCTTTGCTTAAACTGCCAATCGTGAAGTAACGCCGAATTAGTTATATTTTACTTTTAACGTAAATTCTCTGAATAAACAGCGTAATTATAAAATCGTCAAATATTTATTACAAGGAAAATATAACAGCATCTAACCTCATTCAACTTGACAACTTATAGTCTACTCAGTATTCTGAAAAGGATGAAGAGTATATGCGTTTTCGAAGATGACTCATATAGAAATTTCCTGCCTCTGGCTTACAATAGGCCTGTATATGAACTTCGATGCGGCTTTTACAGTTTTCTTGAGAGAGTTGTCCTCCAATATCAAGATACAGAGATTAATCTTTTCTGCAGAGAGTATCTTAAAAACCTTACGGCCGAAAACTATCCTCACACGGTAAACAAGATTGAAGGTGATAACAATGGCTGTCTGTTTATAAACGGCAGGCTCTTATTGTCAGCTCCGATTCCAATCACAGGAAAAGAGGAGATTGGAGTTGTTGATGATACTATTGTTTATGTCAGGTTGAATAATAAAAACTCTCTTTTAATAACTCCCGAAAAATTCCTGGATAAAGATTTTATTCTTGAATTAAAGAAGGATTTTAATGTCAAGAAGCTCAATGTGAGCTTGATGCAATATCCATGGGACCTGATCCACGCTAATAAGGAACAGATTGTATCTGATTTCAAATCATACATTAAAGATGGCTCCGTACGAGAGAGCGATCATAAGGGAGTGCACTTTATCAGAGGCTCTCAAATATACATTGGCAAGAATACAACAATTAAGCCAGGATGCGTCCTTGACGCGGAAAATGGTCCAATTTATATCGGTGATAATGTTAATATATCTGCAAACTCTGTAGTTGAAGGACCGGTTTTCATAGACGATAACGTTGTAATCAAGGCTCTCACCAGAATCCACGCCGGATCAAACCTGGGGAAGGTGTGTAAGATTGGTGGAGAAATTTCCAATACGATAATTCAGGACTATACTAACAAGCAGCATGACGGATTCCTTGGTGACTCTTATATAGGCGCATGGGTTAATCTGGGTGCAGGTACCGTTAACAGTAATCTCACAAATTTATATGGATCAATTAAGGTGCAACTGTCTGATAAAACAATAGATACCGGTCAGACATTTCTCGGAATGATAATGGGAGATCATACAAAGACTGCAATAAACACAAAATTTACAACCGGGAGCATTATAGGATTTGCATGTAATATACTTCTGACAAATACACCACCTAAATTCACACCATCATTTTCATGGTACTCTGATAATATTACAAGGGCCTATGACGTAACAAGGGAACTGCAGGTAGCAAAACGAATGATGGCCAGGCGTAATAAGAAAATGACACGTAACGGTGAAAAAGTATTCAAAGCCATTTTCACATTAACGGAAACAGAGAGAAAGATACACGACAACTAA
>JABGRF010000397.1 GCA_018648405.1 Candidatus Scalindua sp. | reverse complement strand
AAATTGCTAAGGATTTGGTTGGATAACTTCAGGTAAATCCTTGACTTATGTGCTGGATTATTGTAATTTTTCTGCTGACAAGTCTAGAATAACATAAACGGTTTTCTCCAATTTTTTTGATACAAAATATAATTCCATAATTTTCAATCCTTAATGAAAGATAGTGCAAAAACATTTAGAAAAAAGTTAATTATTTCCCTGATCCTTTTCATAATTGTTTTACTGTCAGGTACTGCTGGTTACTATTTTATTGAGGGATGGGAAGTATTTGATTCCCTCTACATGACTGTTATTACCCTTTCGACGGTAGGGTTTCATGAAGTTGAACCACTTTCAAGAACTGGAAAGGCATTTACTATCGGCCTGATTTTTTTTAGTCTGGGTGTTGTTGCATTTGCAGTAAATTACGGCTTAAAGGCGATATTCGAAGGTGAAATCCAGGATGTATTCGGGAGGAGAAAATTGAAAAAGGCATTAGATTCGTTGGAAAACCACTACATTGTCTGCGGCTATGGCCGAATGGGGAAGGTAATCTGCAAAGAATTAAAACATAAAGGAATCCAAACTGTTATCGTAGAAAAAGAGCGTCAGGAACTCGATGTGGATGATGATGCAATAATTGTCTATGGAGATGCAACAAGAGATGACCTTCTTAAGAGCGTAGGTATAGAAAAAGCAAAGGGCCTTATATCGGTTCTTGATTCGGATGCTCAGAATCTTTACGTTGTACTCAGCGCAAGGGGACTCAATAAAAGCCTCTTCATAGTCGCAAGGGCAAATGAAGAGGGTGCAGATTACAAGCTGACAAGAGCGGGAGCGGACAAGGTAGTTTCTCCATATCATATTGGAGGTATCAGGATAGCCCATACCATACTTAAGCCAACAGTAGTAGATTTTCTGGAGTTAACGGCTAAAGCCGGTAATATGGAAATTCAAATAGAGGAGGTTGTTGTAGAAGAGGCATCATCATTGGCGGGTAAAACAATCAAAGAGGCAGATATTAGGGCAAAAAACTGGGTCGTAATTGTAGCTCTGAAAAAAGAGAATGGAAAAATATTGTTTAACCCTCGTGCTAACATCCAGATAGAGGCGGGTGACAAGGTTGCTGTGATTGGGGAACCTGAACACTTTGCTCAATTTGAAAAGATGGCCAAGGGGAAAACTCCAGACCCGCCAGATAAAACATCGACTGCTCTTCCCGAATTTTAAATATCCGTTCTCTCGTCTTGTTTCGACTTTATGTGGGATCCAGATCTGTCCCTACTGCATTACAACTTTTCAATCTTTATGTATGTGGAATTGTAGGTTGCATTACCTCCAAAATCTTGAACAATATCCGGAGTAAGGGTGTTTGCGCCCTTTCCTTCACACAGCTTAGACCAGAGTCCTCCATAGGCTAAAGTAACCCCCTGTTTTATATCCTTAGTAGGACGTGCCTTCATATTTAAAGTGTCCTGGTCATTTTTTAATACTACCCAATCCCCTTCTTTAATGCCTTTCTTCCTCGCATCTTCATCATTAATCAGGACGATAGGTTCTATCTCCTTCTTCCAGATATTATGAAACTGAGAACGCGTAATACGTTTATGGTTTACTGTTAGAAACTGGAAAGGATAACTACTTTTCTCCTCTTCATAATAACCGGGTAGGGGCGGGATATTGGCTTTTTCAGCCAGTTGAGAGTACATTTCAATCTTTCCGGACGGCGTGAGATATTCGTCCTGTGGCCTGGGCTTCATTTTACAGAAACCATTCTGCTCCAGATCCTTCAGCGTAAAATCTGCTGCCTTGCTTCTGCGAAGAAACTCTTCAGCCACTTCACGTTCCGGAGGAAAGAGTTCTTTTGTGTTCATCCCGAGTGCTTCAGAAAGCTCTTTGAAAACCTGATAGTTTGGTTTTGACTCTCCAAGGGGTTCAATTGCCTTCTGGTTTATGGAGAGATAATTGTGGTAATAACATATATGGATATCAAAAGACTCCAGGAAACTCGGAGCAGGCAGGACTATGTCCGCGTAACTGCAGGTATCATTTAAAAAGATATCATGTACAACCGTAAAGAGATCTTCACTTTCCATACCTTTCTTAACCAGTGCCTGGTTCGGCAGATTTACCAGTGGATTGGTATTGAAAACAAAAAGAAACTTTATCTCTTCTGCCTCAAGCAACTTCCCAAGTTGTGCCATGTTACGCATCTTCTGAGTTTTCGGCGTTTCCGGACTGATGAGGTGTTTGCCCTGGAGAAAGGGAAGGTCTATTTCTCTATCACTATTGCTGTAATGCACCCTGAAACCACCTACCAGAGGGGGAAGGAGGGCGATTGTCCTGGCAGCCTCTCCGCCGTAAAGATGCTTCTGGATACCAAATCCCAGATGAATGAAGCTTGGCCTTATCCGATACAGATCCTCTGCTAACTCTTTAATATCGTCTACAGATAAGTCTGTTATTCTTGAAGCCCTTTCAAGGTCAAAATCCTTAGCGACTTCCCTGAATTGTTCAAAACCGTGTGTATATTTTTCTACATGATCCTTGTCGTACATATTGCTTGTTATCAGATAATTTGCAATGCCCAGGGCTAGGACGCCGTCAGTGTTTGGTTTAATGGCAAGATGTTTTCCGAGCTTTCCTGTCTTTAGGGGATCGATGACGTAGAACTTTGCTCCTTTACGTATGGCCTCCTTAACCATGTTATATCCGTGCAGGTTGCTCCAAGGCCCGTTAAGCCCCCAGAAGATAATGAGCTTGGAAGAGGGTATCTCTTCTGGATCAAGACCCCAGAATCCACCGTAGACGTACTGCATGGCTGTTCGTCCTGCGTTTGAACATACGGTGGGTGAGCAGTTACTGGTGCCCAGTGTTGTGAAGATTCTCTGTGGCAATTGCTTATTAAGCAG
>JABGRF010000075.1 GCA_018648405.1 Candidatus Scalindua sp. | reverse complement strand
ACAATCGATTATTACATACCGAATCGTCTGGAGGAGGGTTATGGTTTAAACGTTGGAGCGATAGAGAAGCTGAGTGAAGGTGGTACAAAGGTTATTATAACGGTTGATTGCGGTGTTAACTCTTTTGAGGAAGCTAAATATGCCAGAGGAAAAGGTATTGACCTCATAATAACTGATCATCATGAACCCGGGGATAGTGCATTAGAGGGAGGTGAAGAGACTACGTCATCGAACTCGATGACTTGTGGCTGTGAAGATGCTTTTGGGCTGATTAACCCTAAACTGTCAACCTCAAATTATCCTTTCAGGGAACTTGCCGGTGTTGGAGTTGCTTTTATGCTTGCGTGGGCGTTGGGGCAGCTTGCTTCTGCCCGCCAGGATGATCAGGCAGGGCAGAAAGAGGCTGATACGAAAGGAAAACCTCCGAATAGAAAGGTTGCAGGTGAGTTCAAAGATTTTCTTATGGATGCGATAGGGTTAACTGCTTTAGGTACAATTGCTGATGTGGTTCCTTTAAAACGTGAAAACAGGATATTGGCAAAATACGGACTTAGTTCCCTGCAGAATTCTAAAAATCATGGAATTAATGCATTGAAAGAAATTGCAGGGCTTAAAGACAAAGCAATTCTTTCGTCTCATGTGGGATTTAATTTAGGTCCAAGAATCAATGCTGCCGGCAGAGTGGGGGATGCGAAAAAGGGTGTAGAGTTGCTGACTTCAAAGTGTGAGGATAAATCGAAGGAGATATCCGAATATCTGGAGAGTGAAAACAAGAGAAGGCAAAAAATACAGAGCGATATATTGAAATCGGCAAGGAAGAAGATTTTAGACGAGGTAGATATCGATTCTGAGATGGCAATTATAATATCTGATGATAGCTGGCATCAGGGGGTTGTTGGTATTGTAGCATCGAGGCTTGCATCGGAATTTTACAGACCGGTCATTATAATTGCGACTGATGGTGAGGTAGGGAGTGGCTCCGCGCGGTCAGTACCAGGTTTCAATTTGTATAATGCTCTGACAAAATGCGAGGAATATTTTACAGACAGAAAGATACTGATCTCTTTTGGGGGGCATGCACAAGCTGCCGGACTGAGTATATTAAGAAAGGATATTTCTGAGTTTAAGGAGATTTTTAATACCGTCTCAATAGAACTAATGGATGGGGAGGATTTTACTCCAACTCTGAATATAGACCTTGAAGTCAAGCTGTCATCAATTTCCAGCGTTTTTTTTAAAGAGATGAAATGTCTGTTTCCTCATGGAGAAGGTAATCCAGTTCCTGTCTTTGCTACCAAAAATGTAAGGGCTGTTGGTCAAGTACGCCGTTTTGGAGTTAATGGTAAACATCTGGGTTTTTATGTACGGCAGGGGGATATTTCATTCAAAACCGTTGGGTTTGGTATGGGTGATAAAATAGATGCTCTTAAACAAAACGATGGAAAATGTTCAATTGCCTATGTACTTAGACCGCCATACCGGAAAGAGGCAAATGGCATGTACAGCAATAATATGACATATAAAGAAGAAATAGAGCTTGAGCTAAAAGATATTTCTACTTGAAAATGAAATAACAGTTTATTAACATAACACTTACAATCCAGAACGTGGAATACTTAAGATTACAGGAAGTTTTAATTCAGCTATGGGTTTTCGGTCTGGGACTCGTTATCGGGAGTTTCTTAAATGTTTGTATTTATAGAATCCCCGAAGGGATCTCGTTGTTGTGGCCAGCTTCTAAATGCGTTAATTGTAGTAAGCGCGTAGTATGGTATGATAATATTCCGGTTTTAAGCTATCTTTTTCTCAAAGGCAAATGCAGGCATTGTCAACATAAGATATCAGCGTTATATCCGATAACAGAGCTAATTACAGGTATTGTTTTTCTGTCCCTATTCCATAGCGTTATATTGGTAAAGGGTGATCTGGTTTGTGCTTATATCTTTTATTTGGTTTTTTGCTGCCTTCTAATCGTTGGTTCTATCGTAGATTTAAAGCTTTATATCATACCTAATGAAATTACGTATACCGGGTTGATTTTGGCCCCAATAGCGGGCCTTTTATGTGTGGGATGCCGTAATTTAAATAATGCTCAAGGGTATTTTGATAATAGTGCGAACCAGTGGTTAGATTCTTTGCAGGTATCGATGATAGGGGTTTTTGTTGCAGGCGGCATGATTTTTCTATGTGGCATTATTGGTAAGCTTGTATTGAGAAAAGATGCGATGGGTTTCGGTGATGTAAAGCTTATGGGTGTAATAGGTGGCTTTATAGGATGGAAGCTAGCCGTTGCAACTTTTTTCCTGGCCCCTTTCTTTGGATTATTGTTTGGTATACCAAGGCTTATTTCAAGGAGAGGCAAGATGATTCCTTACGGGCCGTTTTTGTCACTGGCAGCATTTATTTGTTTGTTGTTTCAAGACGTTACTGTTGGAATTATTGACAATTATTTAGATGTTTATATAACACTTTTCTTATATCTTTTTTAATATTTTGCTCCTTTAAAAGTTAAGTGAAATAGGTTAGAAGTAAATAGGCATAGATGTATAAGGATTTATAAACTCTTGTGATTTAATTTTAGAGAATGGAGGTATTTATGGGTTTTAAGTCAGGATTTGTAAAATGTTTCTTTTTGTCGCTGATAATTTTTTCTGTAGGATGTGCGGAGCTGACGAGTCTCCGGGAAGAGAAAGTGTTAATGACTCAAAGAATAGAAGAGTTGCAAGGCGAAAATGAAGGCTTGGATTCTAAATATGCTATTAGCGAGGAAGAAAACGCAAGATTAATTGAAGAGAGGAATCAATTAGAGAATGCACAGAGCAGTATGGAGGAGAGACTGAAAGGGACCGGTGTAAGTGTCAAGATCAAGGAAGGCCATATTTCCGTTGTCCTCCCTTCGTCAGT
>JABGRF010000388.1 GCA_018648405.1 Candidatus Scalindua sp. | reverse complement strand
TGAACCTTGCTCCCCATAGATGCAGCAGTTATGGCAAGCATAACGGCCTGATATAACTTCTCATAATTCCCACTATGCAGGAATAATATAAATTTCTTCTCTTCCATTTAACTGTCACCAAAAAGGCCCGCAACCTCTTTCTTGTATTTCTCCACTCCAACACGGTCAAAAGTTGTCCCGATCCTCTCTCCTCTATTACCATTTGCGTTATACCACTCGACGGTCTTACTGATGTACTCCAACACCTTTTCATCCGGCAAGAACAGCATAATGTTATCTGCTTTCCTTGGATGTCTTCCATGTTTTCCTCCTGCGCGGACAGCCCAGCCTTTTCGTTTTGGAGTCCACGCATCAGTAGGACATGCCTTTATGCAGTCACCGCAAAATACACATTTTTCTCTATCGAAAACAGGCTTCCCATCGTCATCTGAGACAATCGCACCCTCCAGGCACGCCTTTTCACACAGAGTACACCCCGTACACGGATCATCCTCATAACCCGGATCAACAACGCCTTGAAACCCTAAATCCATTCCTCTTGTCCTGGCACAGTCGATCGGACAGGCTGAAAATGATATCTTGAATTTATGAGGGCAGTTCATACCGAAAAGCTCTTTATCTACTTCCAACGCTTTTTTCTGTGCATCCATAACTCCGTTAGGATTATATTCATTACCGCCGCAAGCTGTCGGAACTCGGATTCTGGGACCACAGGATGCTATTGGCTGTCCAAATGCCGCCAACTCTTTTACCGCCGCATCAAAATCATCTATATGTACACCAATAATTTCAACTGACTGCCTGAAACTAAGGTGGCAATAACCCATTTTGCTATATTTTTTAGCAACTGCTGCAATCTTGGCCATCTTATCAACGTCAAGTCTGCCTCCCGGAACTCTTAAACGAACCGTAAATAGGTCTTTCTGGTTCTGCTTGATAAAGCCACCGGTTTTCAACTCATTAAAATCAACTCTTTCCGCGCTCTTTTTCTCAGACATCAAATGCTCCTTAAACCTTGTAAATAGTATAATTTATAAAAAAATCGCAATATTGCGAAAACTCATATTATCACTTAAAAAATTTGTTTCAAGCAGAAAAATCCCTGTCCATAGAGAGAAAACGGCACCCTGAACGAAACGTTATATTCTATTGAAAATCTGACAGACAGCAGCACCCTGTTCTCATATCCCTGCAATCCAAAACAGATTTACCCAGAAATGATTTCCCTCATCTTTGTCTCAGCGCTCTTAACCCCTTCACTCTTCACAGCATCAAAAATTTCTTTCTCCGCCAGGCGCTGAAGCACTTTCCTGCGTTTTACGCTGTCTTCTATACTGGACATTGCCAAACTGCGCATTTCAGTCAACAGATCCAGATACTCCTCATACTCCTTACCAAAGACAGCCTCTAACTCTTCTCTTATTCTCTTAGCAACAGCAGGACTTGCACCTCCGGTTGAAATACTTATACAGAGGTCTCCCCTGTTTATTGTTGAAGGGACAATAAAGGAGCAGCGTTCGGGATAATCAACCACATTAACAATTATGTTCCTCTTCTCAGCATCTTCCGTCACCTTTTTGTTAATTGCCTCATTATCAGTTGCAGCAATCACCAGCAGTGCACCATCCAGAAAACACTCTTCATATTCCTTCTTTATTAAAACAAGCCCCTCCTCATTAACCATCTCAGGACAGACTTCGGGACTGACCACTACAACGTTAGCACCAGACTCTTTCAGACTGCACGCTTTACGATACGCAACCTTTCCACCACCGATAATCACGCATTTTTTTCCTGTAACGTTCAGATGTATTGGATAAAACTTAGACATAATATTTAACCTGTAATCTAAAATCCCTACTTGAATTGTTTTGTGTATCATATATAACTATAGAACCACAACCAAATAAAAAAATGTAATAGGTGTATAGGCCTTATACCCCTCTCTACTAAGATCTAATCATCAAAACAGATAACCGGAAGGTTTGGAAGGCAAATAGAATGGCCGTTGAAAATATTAATAAATTTCCGTCATTTATCTATGGTACTGCATGGAAAGAAGATGCAACAGCCGAACTGGTAGAAAAAGCAGTTTCTACTGGATTTTCAGCCATTGATACCGCAAACCAACCCAGACACTATCAGGAACACCTTGTAGGCGAAGCTTTATTAAGATTGGCGAGCAAAGGAATCAAACGTGAGGGCCTGTTTCTACAGTCAAAATTTACCCCGGCTAATGGGCATGACCAGAGAATCCCATATGATCCAACCGAAAACCTTACCACACAAGTGAAACAATCTTTTGAGAGTACATTGAAAAACCTTCACACGGACCACCTGGACTCTTATCTCCTGCATGGCCCATATACTCAGCCTGGCCTGGGAGATGAGGACTGGGAAGTATGGAGCGCTATTGAAGAGTTATACAAAGCAGGTAAGACCAGATTCATTGGCATTAGCAATGTTAATATTGTACAACTGCAACTCTTGACCGAGAAAGCGGAAATCAAGCCAATGGTTGTTCAAAACAGATGCTTTGCAAATCAGGGATGGGACAGTGAAATCAGAGGCTTTTGCAAGACAAACCAGATTGCCTATGAAGGATTTTCATTATTAACGGCAAACCCTTTTGTTATCCAAAGCCCTGAAGTCCGGTCAATTGCCAGAGAATTGGGAAGAACTCCGGAACAGGTTGTATTCTGTTTTGCCATGCAGGCGGGAATGATTCCTATCACGGGTACAACAAACGATCAGCACATGAAGGAAGATCTTCAGGCAGTGGACTTTGAACTCAAGGACGATGACGTACAACTGATAGAAGCCATTACCGGATAAAATAAAAAGCTAAAAGAGATATGCAGGAAAACCCAAAAAGAAAAGTGTTTATTCACGAGACCTTTCCCGGCAGGGATTTAAGAG
>JABGRF010000222.1:7197-19532 GCA_018648405.1 Candidatus Scalindua sp. | reverse complement strand
AGAACGCTGCTAATGCGGAAGAGACGGCGTCAGCAAGTGAACAGATGTCTGCACAGTCACAGACGCTTCTTGAGCAGGTAAGGATTTTGTCTAAAGAGGTAGGAACTGAAGATAGTGATTCGCCTACTTCTTATGATAAATCACATTTTAATCCTGCTGGCAGAAAGCAAGTCAGTTATAACAGTCCGGTAGGTGCAGAGGCACAAATCCCAATGGCTGAAAACCGGATTATAGAACATAATGATGCAATGAAAGATTTTTAATCAAATACCCCTATGTGCATGTCTTGCCTGTTTATAACGCGCAAGGGCATGCCGTTTTTATCAAGTTAATAGATAAGGGTTTTGAATAGTTTTTTGCCGAATCTCTCTTCTCCTCACATATCCTCCTCATTCTTTTGAGGTGGGTATGGGGGGATTCGGTATTTTTTTGAGGAGAACATCAGCGCTTCTATTCTGCAGTTTAAATTATGTCTGTTTCTGTAAATTAAAAAAATCTGTTTAACTAGTTGATGATGGTGGCTGATGAAATACGTGGACATATTAAAACATATCTGAAGAGTATGAATTGCAGTGTAATTGATTATATTCCCGACTGTTTGGTATTATATATATTGAGAAAATAACTATTTTGAATTGATACAAGAGTTGATACTACTATAGAGATGATTGCAAAATGAATAGCAAAATAGATACTAAATTTATAAAGATTTTACTCATCGAGGATAATCCGGATACTAAACTGCTTTTGCAGGATGAACTGTTGAGTGATAATGGCAATATAGAGTACAGCTTGCAGTGTGTTGAACGTCTTTCGATGGGTATAGAATATATTAATAATAATGAGGGACTTGATGTGATACTGCTTGACCTGCTATTACCGGATAGTCAGGGCATGGATACATTATCAAGGATACAGAGTGTAACACAAGATATACCAGTTATCGTGCTCAGTAATCATGATGATGAATCCTTTGCAGTTAAGACTGTACAGATGGGTGCACAAGATTATTTAGTAAAAGAGAGAGTGGATAGGGACGTATTGGCACGCGCTATTCGATATGCTATAGAACGACACCAGATGATAAAGAAATTGGAACAAGCACAGGGAGAGTTACAAAAAATAGCTCGTTATGATAGCCTCACCGGGCTTTCTAATCGAAATTTTTTCTACGAACAACTGGACAAATTGATTGAGAGGGTTCGCAGGGAAAACAAGCTAATGGCAGTTATGTTTCTCGATCTCGACAACTTTAAGCCGGTAAATGACGAACATGGACACTCTGTTGGAGATCTATTGCTGCAGTCAGTTGCTAAACGTATAACAAGTTGTTTGCGCAAAAATGATATTGCTGCACGACTGGGAGGAGACGAATTTATTATAGCATATGATACTTCCGGCAATGAAGAGAGCCTTGCAATAGCAGCACAAAGAATTATTGAGGTAATATCTGACGTTTATATTCTCAGTGGCCAGGAATTAAAAATCTCTGCCAGTATTGGAGTCAGTGTTTATCCTAAAGACGGTGTTGATATGGATGTCCTGATTAAGAATGCTGATACGGCTATGTACAGTACCAAGGAGGATGGTGGAAATAACTATAACTTGTTTATTTCTGAAATGCGAGGCAAGCAAATGGTAAAACATTCTACATTTTAAAGAACGATTGTAAGGTACATGAACTACCATAACGGAACGATGGAAGAGAAAAAAATCATACTTATTGAAGATGACCCGGATCATGCTGATTTAATAGCAGAAGCTCTTGGTATGGCAGGCATGGAAGATAATATTGTTATTGTACATGATGGTATGCAGGCTATAGACCTTTTTCAGGACCTTGGCGACAAGTGGAACGGAGAGATACAGCATAAAATCAGGCTGGTCCTTTTAGATCTTAATTTGCCAAAAATCAGTGGAATGGAGATCCTTAAGTTTTTAAAGAAAAATTCAAAATATAACAAAATTCCGGTAATTGTCTTATCAACAAGTTCTGATCAAAAGACAATTGATGAGGCGTATAAGAGTGGGGCTAATAATTTTGTAACCAAGCCCCTTTCCTATGAAGATCTATTTGTTGAATTAGAGGTGCTTAAAGAGTGCTACTGATATATGCTTTGCTATCTGTGAAGTATGGAGAAATATTAAATTTGGAAGAGAAGTGATGGTCGACTAGCAGGTAATGATTCTACTAAGATAAAATAGTTCCTAAATAGATGTAGATCAGCATTTGAGAGAAGGATATACCGTGTTTGATATAGAAAATAATTAACTAATAACTGAAGATGAGGAGATACTCATGAAAAAATACAAATATTGTGATGCCGATATCGCAGATGACATACTGAACAATTTGGACGAAGCGAGAGAACTCATAGAGCAAGCTGAAACAGATAAACTGATTGGGGACAATTATGCAAAATTGTTGTATGAGGATTTCAACAACATGAAAGATCGTAAAGAATTGCCAATAAAAGCGAAGATCCTAATAGTTGATGACGATGAAGCAATTCGGGGGGTATTAAAAGCAATGGTTAGCAAGCTTGGACATGACACCGAAGTCGCTGAAAATGGAATATCCGCTTTAGAGCAGATGGAAGCAGCTCCACCTGATCTTGTTCTACTTGATATTAACATGCCGGAGATGGACGGAAACATGGTAATGGATTGCATGAGAGCCAATGAAAAACTATGTCTTATTCCCGTTATTATTATCACAGCAGTAGATGACGAAAGCAATGCGATTAAAAATATTGAAAAAGGTGTTATTGACTATTTGCCTAAACCATTTAATTTAAAACTACTTACAGCGCGAATCACAAGCTGCCTCGAAAAGAAACAGCTTGTGGAATGGAAGAGGGATATACAGCTTTAGGCTGAAAAAGGGGAATAATAAGAAAAGTAAGCTTGTAGTGTTGTAGAAGCATCCTTTTTTCAGCATTGACTGGCTGGTTTTGTGCAAAAGATATCTCATAAGTTTCTTGCTCTTTTAATATTATCAAAAGAGCTGATTTAGTCTTGGTTGCTGAACAGATGTAACCGGAATTTAGGCAAGTTTCCCAAAAGATCACCGATATATCTGCAATATTTTGATAGTCCATCTTTTATATCAAAAAAAACATAATCTTTACTAATGTTTCAGTAGAAAGTGCCGTTAATATATATAAGTGCATAAATATATGTATATAAACTGTAAGCTCCTATAAAAGCAGGTAGTTAAGTTGACCTTTTTTTATAGGAATTCACAGTTGGAACATGAAATAAAGAAAGAGGAATTTGCAAAATGAAAGAATTTCTGGCTATTAACGAAAGTACTTTAATCGTAGATACAGAAGTTGACTGTGATCTCTATATAAAAAGCCATGTTAATGGAGTTCCAAGATATGTCTTGTTTAGCCACGGGGGAGAAATGTTTCGTGGTGATAGACGAAGGAAATTAGTAGAGAACAATATTGATAAACTTTATGTTTATGCAAACAGCTATAAATCGTTTAACGACTATCAGGAGCAGAATTTAAAAACAATTCTTGCCGATGATGGAAAAAGTTCAGGTGAAAAATCTAATATCGTTTATAGTGTCGCAAAAAACCTGACTCAGGAGTTGTTGAATGACACAAAGTCTGGTGTCAAAATGGACAGGGTTACATCCTGGGCTGACAATACGGTTGATTATATATTAAAAGACGAAAATGCATTTTCTAACCTGATAAAGGTTACTTCTCATGACTATCAGACTTATACACACTCGGTAAATGTATCTGTACTGGGTTTGCTGTTTGGAAAGTTTCTTGGTTTTAGTCAAGATAGCATGCGATCACTTGGAACGGGTCTGTTGCTACACGACTTTGGAAAGATTGAAATACCATTAGATATTCTGAATAAACCGGGTAGCTTGACAAGTGATGAGCTGAAGGTAGTAGCAAAGCATCCCGAAGCAGGCATAAGCCTTTTGACAAAAGAGGACAATATCTTAAAAGAATCACTTGTAATTGTGGCTCAACATCATGAGAACTATGATGGAACAGGCTATCCTAATAGAATAGGAGGAAATGAGATTGAATTATTTGCAAGGGTATCAAGGATAATAGACGCATATGATGCAATCACTACAAACAGGTGTTATAAAAATGCTCTCAAGCCATTTTCTGCTCTTTTGGAGATGAGGGAGAATATGGCTAGTTGCTTCGATACGGAACTGTTTAAAGAGTTTATCTGTTTTTTAGGTAATGCAAACACTCTTATTAAAACAGATCAGCCCGGTAAATATGGTATGCAAGGTGGGGATATCGCCAGTGTACAAAATCACTCTTGCATTCAACCAAGTGTCTAAAATGCCTTTACTGTTGAATAACCATTCGAACAATACCATCATACAACAAACTGAATACAGGGATAATTTATAATTGGAAATTAAAAATAAAATATTCGTAGTTGATGATAATGAAGAGAGCCGCCTATTATTGGAGCTTTGGCTGAAAAAGGGTGGTTATGAGGTCGTATCTGCCGTCAATGGTGCTGAAGCCCTTGAAAGATTGCATACCGAAGACTTTGACCTGATTATCTCTGATATCCTGATGCCGGTGATGGATGGCTTCCAATTATGTAAAAAAGTACGTTCAGATGAGAATCTGAGCTCTATCCCTTTCATTTTTTATACAGCTACTTACACAGACAAGCAGGATGAGTATTTTGGCTTAAAATCTGGAGCCGATAGATTCATTAGAAAACCAACAGACATGTTTGAGTTTATGGATGTTGTAAGGGAGCTTAGTACAAGAGGAAAGATTCAAAGTCCAGATACAAGAATAGATAAGCAGAGTTTAGGAAATGGTGATGGATCCTACAAACTATACAATGAAATTCTGATTAAGAAGCTGGAGACCAAAAATTCTGATCTGGAAAAGGAGATTATCGAACGTAAACGTATTGAGGGTGAGTTGACTGAAGAACGTAACAAACTAGAAGAGACAGTGAATGAGCGAACCAGAGAATTAAAATTATCACTACAGAAACTTCAGGATGCGAACCTCCTACTGGAACAGGCAAATCATGCCAAAAATAAATTTCTTTCTTCAATGAGTCATGAACTTCGTACACCGCTTAATGCTGTATTGGGTTTTACTGACATGCTACAAGGACAATACTTTGGCAAGTTGAACGAAAAACAGCTGGACTACATAAAACAGGTAGATAGCAGCGGTAAACATCTGTTGTCACTTATTAATAATCTGCTGAACATAGTAAAAATCGATGCAGGTAAAATGGAACTTGAACTAAGTAAGTGTTCTATCACGGAATTATTGGATGCAATAGTATCTATGATGGATAGCCTGTTTACAAGGAAGAAAATAACAGTTAACACCTTCATTGATTCTGCACAGGACGAAGTGATCATTGATGTACATAAATATAAACAGATCATGTGTAATTTGCTCTCTAATGCGTTGAAATACACACCTGAAGGAGGGTCTGTTAATATCACATGTGCCGCGGAGGATGAGACTGGGGTAAGGGTAGAGATCAAGGATACTGGAACAGGAATTAAGGAGGAAGAGAAGCGGGATCTATTCTCAGGGTTTTACCAGGCTGACTGGGTACACAATGATCAGCTTGGAGGTACAGGAGTAGGGCTCACCTTGACTCGCAGATTAGTGGAACTACACGGTGGCAACATAGGTGTTGAGAGTGAAGTTGGAAAGGGTAGCACATTCTGGTTTACTTTAGCTTCACAACGCAGTAACGGAAGTTTAAAAAATAACGGTATATAATTATTAGTAAATATTCAGATCAATTTTACAAAATGATCTGAGCAAAGAGACAGGAAACTATGGAAGGAAAAGCACCTGAAGAGCGTCATATCCTGGTAGTTGAAGATAACGCTATAAATCTTAGAATGTTGCTTGACATGCTGAGCATTCACAACCATAAAGTCACGGTTGCCAGGAATGGGATGGAGGCAATAGAATCAGTAAAACAGCATAAGCCTGAAATTGTACTTATGGATATGCGGATGCCTGTAATGGGCGGCCTTGAGGCCACGAAAAGGATACGGGAAATACCGGGGCTTTCTGAAACTCCAATTATCGCATTAACAGCCAGTACCGGAACAGATGCTGAAGATAGACAGATTGATATTGGCTGTACCGGACATCTACCGAAACCTATACAGACGAAAGAGCTGTTTGGGATGCTGTCGAAATATTTAAGCACCTGAGTTCATATTTATATTTAAGGATTACTATTTTATGAAAAATTTATTTAATGGTTTGTCAATAAAAAGCAAACTGCTTCTCTACTCACTATGTATTTCACTCATACCGATAGCCATAATATCTTCGGTATATTATGTGAATGCAAAGAGTAACAAAAAAAATGAGAGATTGGATAGCTTAACTGCTATCGCATCTTCAAAGAGAATGCACATTAGGTCTTTTGTTGACGCGAAAAGAGGACGCATTGTCGATTTTGCGTCTGATGGGTTCATAAGAGACAATCTTGGAGAGATTAATCATAGGGGAACGAATAGCAAGATAGTACAGAGACTAAATGAGCATCTCAAGGTAAACAAAAAACCTTTGGACCCGTCTATTGTTCAAATAATGGTTGTTGATCTCAACGGTGAAATTGTTGCGTCAACCTGTGATACCTTAGTGGGTAAAAGTATTTCAGAATATGATGCATTCAAGGATGCTGTAAATAAAGATTACGGTGATACCTGTGTCAGTCGCTCATTCACGCTGTCTTACATAGAGGAAAAATGTATATTTATATCTGCACCTATCGTCAGTAGATCGGATAAAGAAAAATTGGGGATTATAATAAATGCCTATGACCTCGGTGCATTAGGTGTAATTATGGCAAATAAAACCGGGATGGGTGACACTGGAGAGATTATTCTCGGACAAAAAAGAGGAGACAAAGTGGTATTCCTTAATCCATTGAAGTATTTACCAGGTGAGCCTCTCAGCTTGAGTGTACCTTTGGATAACCCCGGAGTCGAATATATGAAGTTGGCTCTGGAAGGAGATAGCGGAACTATAATAACCAGAGACTATCGGAATACCAGTGTAGTATCAGCTTATCAATTCATACCTCAACTAAATTGGGGTCTGGTTGCCAAGATTGACGAAGCAGAGGCGTTTGCTTCCTTAAAGATGATTGGCATTATCGCATTTTGCACTGCGGGTATCAGCTCAATTTTCGTAATTATTTTGGGGATTTCCTTTACTATGTCAATTTCAAACCCCATTAATAAACTAAAGACTGCTGCCGATAGATTCAGAGGAGGTAATCTTGAACACAGAGTTGAAATAACTCGTGCTGATGAATTGGGTAATCTGGCAGATAGCTTCAACATTATGGCCCATGATCTTTGCAAAGAGAGCGATAAACTGAATGAAGCTCTTCTGGAACATGAAGAGACAAACCTGCAGCTGGAACGTGCTAATAAGGCAAAAACCGGATTTTTATCATCAATGAGCCACGAACTTCGTACGCCACTAAACGGTATTCTTGGTTTTGCAGACTTGTTGGGAGGTCAATATTTTGGAAAACTTAATGAGAAACAGCGTGAATATGTAAATCAAATTGATGATAGCGGTAAACATCTGTTGGCACTCATAAATGATCTGCTTGATATTACAAAAATAGACTCTGGGAAGGTAGATCTTGAATTAGTAAATATATCGATAGAACAAATTATTAATGCTTCAGTAAACATGGTGAATAAACAATATATAATAGATGGCCTGATAAAGGATAATGGAATAACGATAAGTATTAATGTTGATCCTGGATTGGAATTTGTTAAAGCAGATGAGAGGAAGTTCAAACAGGTAATACTTAATCTGTTATCAAATGCGATTAAGTATTCACCTAGCGGTAGTGAAGTATTGATTAGCGTTACTGAAATTAAAAATATGTGTACCAGGTTTGAAGTCAGTGATAGTGGCATTGGAATCGAGAAAGATGCACTTGATAACATATTTGATGAATTTCATCAGGTAAACCGGGTGCGTGATGAAGAACTTGGGGGCACAGGTATTGGACTTGCTCTGACGCGTCGATTAGTGGAGCTGCATGGAGGTAAGATTGGTGTTGAAAGCGAACCTGGACAAGGCAGCACTTTCTGGTTTACCATACCATTGGCAGAGGAAGAGATACAGAAATTTGGAAATAGTGAGAAGAGTAAATTCATAACAGATATTGTTTCTGATGAGCAAGTTGTACTTGCGTCAGAGAATAGCAGTAAACTATAAGATGATTACACTGTAAGATCAGTAATTCCTGATTTTACATTAGAAGTTTATTTAGAATGTTTTTTGAGTTTCATGTAAGCAGGAAGCGGCTGACATTGAAAACCAGAGTATTCAAAAATTTTATATATACCTGACTTGCATTACTTATTATTACAGGATTAGAAAAAATGATTAATTCGAGAGCTATAGAGCAGGAGACGGTAACAGAGAAATCAACTATCCTTATTGTTGATGATAACGGTGTTAACCGTAAAATTATTAAAGATCTGATTCTTACTATGGGATATGATCCTCTGACGGCAGAAAACGGTCTTTATGCATTGTCTACATTGGAGAAGCAGCCGTGTGACATTGTCCTGCTGGATATTTGTATGCCGGATATGGACGGTTATCAGGTGCTGGAATATATGAAAAAGGATTCAGCCTTATGTCAGATCCCTGTCATAATGATCTCAGCGCTTGATGATATGGAAAGTGTGGTTCGTTGTATCGAAGGTGGGGCTGATGACTACATGGTCAAGCCATTTAACCACACCGTTCTTAGAGCAAGAATTGATGCATGTCTGGAGAAAAAACACCTACGGGATAAAGAGAGTAAGTATCAGGATCAAATCGAATCCTACAACCTTGAACTGCAGAACCGTGTCAGTAAGCAGGTGTTTGAAATTACTGCAGCACAACGGTCTACGATATTCGCAATGGCAAAGCTTGCTGAGTCACGAGATCCTGAAACAGGTGAGCATCTTTTAAGGATAAGAGACTACGTTAAAATTCTTTGTCATAAGCTCTGTCAGCTTCCAAAATATGAGACAATAATGGATTATGATTATATAGAGAACATCTGTGCTGCTAGTCCACTGCATGATATTGGCAAAGTGGGGATTTCGGACAATATACTCCTAAAGCCGGGAAAACTTACTAAGGAAGAATTTTGTGCAATGCAGGCCCACACCACCATAGGTGCTGAAACGCTCAGAGAAGTGAACCGGTTGCATGCAGGAAACGACTTTGTCAAATTAGGTATAGACATAGCCGAAAGCCACCATGAAAAATGGGATGGTACGGGATACCCACATGGACTTGCCGGAGAAAATATTCCATTAGTTGGGAGAATACTTGCATTGTCAGATGTGTATGATGCTCTGACATCAAAACGATGCTACAAAGAGGCATTTTCTCATGAAAAGAGTCTCGAAATAATTATTGATGGCAAGGGGAAACACTTTGATCCCGATGTGGTGGATTCTTTCATCGCTACTCAAGAAGATTTTGTACGTATCAGAGAGCGTTATGATGATGTACAATAGAAACCAGTTCTTAATATAGAATTGGTTTGCCATTAAATGATGTAAGGATTTGACTCACACCATCTTGTTCTCTTTACTCTCGTATAATTTATTATCAAAATGGTGTCTATATCTGGTGTTTTTAGATTTCTGAACCTAAAAATATTAGTTTACTACAAGCCTAGTATGAATTAAAACGAAAGGTGTTTCATAAGGTTTTTTTATGACAATCAGATCCAAGTTACTCATTTTTGCACTCGGTATTTCACTGATCCCAATTTTCATAATTACAACGTTGTACTATTTCAATGCCAGGAGAACAGTCGAGCAGCAGACACTGAGTTGGCTGACAGCTGTTGCAGAATCTAAAAAAACCCATACACTGTCCTTTCTGGATTCCAAAAAGGGGCGTGTCGTAGATTTCAGTTCTGATGGTTATATAAGAGACAGCCTGGAAAAAATATGCATCAAGGAAACTCAAAGTGATGCTATCTCTGATTTGAAAAGACACCTCAAGGTTAACAAGAAGTCTCTGGATTCTCAAATAACATCAATTGCAGTTCTGGATATAAATGGCATGGTTGTAGCGTCTACCACTGAAGAGTGGAATGGAATGGATATGTCTAAGGATGATATATTTATGAGCTGTGTTAGTAAGAATTACGGAGAATCGCATACCGGTAAGACTTATAGTGCTACTTATCTGGATATCGACTGTATATTTATCTCCGCACCTCTGACAGACAAGCGTGCTAATAAGACAATAGGTGTTATTATCAATGCCTATGATATCTCTCTTCTGGATGAGATTACGACTAAGCGTGCCGGAATGGGGGAGACTGGAGAGGTATTATTGGGCCGGAAAAATGGTGATCATGTAATATTCCTGACGACTCTAAAGTATGCTCCTGACATGCCGAGCAGGATGTCTGTACCATTAAGCTCTACCGGAGCGGAGCCTATGAGATTGGCGTTGAAAGAGCAAAATGGAACAATTATAGCACTTGACTATAGGGGTGAAGAGGTTGTAGCCGCTTATCAGTATCTTCCTGATATGGATTGGGGATTGGTGACTAAATTAGATAAGAAAGAGGTCTTCTCCCCAATCACGCATTTAAGGATTTTTACTATTATCATGGGATGCATAAGTGCAATAGTTGTAATAGTAATTGCACTCATTATATCAAAAAGAGTAACACGGCCTATTCATGAGTTGGTAAAAGGGACAAAAAAGATAGCAAGAGGTGATCTTGACTTCAAAATACCGGCAAAGTCTAAGGATGAGATCGGCTTGCTAGCATCCTCTTTTAATGAGATGACTTCCCAATTAGGAGAGTCAAATAAAAGGCTGGAGGATTATGCAGGTAATCTGAAAGGAATGGTTGATGAAAAAACAAAAGAGATTGAACAGATGCTTGATGAACTTAGATATAAGAATAAAGAGATGGAGCAGATTATCTATGTCGCCTCACATGACTTGCGATCTCCACTATTGAATATACAGGGTTTTAGCAGGGAATTACAGTCATCACTGGATCAAATGGTTACAATTTTGCGTGAAAGTGATATTTCCGATGAAATAAGGGCGAAATTTACTGATCCTCTTGAGGAAGATATCCCTGACGCACTGAGATTTATTCTTACGAGTTCAGCTAAAATGGATAAATTGCTCTCAGGGCTCCTCCGAATCTCGCGCATGGGTCGTGTGACGCTTACTGTCAAACAGCTGGATATGAATAAGCTTATTTCTGAAATTATAGAGTCACATAAATATATGTTAAATGAAGCGAATGTTAACATCCCGATTAATGAACTGCCATCGTGCAAAGGTGATGATCTACAAATCAACCAGGTTTTCTCCAATCTTCTTGATAACGCTATAAAATATCGTAATAGGAATAAAGATACTAAAATTATGATTTCGGGTAAAAATGAAGATGGATGTAGTGTGTATTGTGTTGAAGACAATGGGATTGGCATTCCAGAGAAGCATAAGGAGAATATCTTTGAGGTATTTCACCGTCTTAATCCTGCTGATAATGATGTTACCGGAGATGGACTGGGGCTATCCATTGTGCGCAGGATACTCGATCGGCACGGAGGCCAGATAAGGGTAGAATCTGAACCGGGTAAGGGTAGCAAATTTATTGTCTCTTTGCCGGAATAGACTAAAGAGCAGAGATAGCAGATTATTAGAATACCAGTGTATATCAACATGCCGATTACTCAGTCGAAGAAGAGGGCACATTTTTATAATTATAACCGATCTGATGACTGTTATTTATGATTATAGAGTGCAAATGAATTCAAGTTTTAATATTGTTTATTACACTCTATATTTGTAGTATGAAGCATATTTTTATGGACTAAGAAGGAGTTTCAGAATGGGAGAGATAATAGAAGAAAGAAGGAAGGATAATCAACAAGAGGTACATTTAATTATAGCAGAGGATGATGAAGGACATGCTGCTCTTATTAAGAAGAATTTGACGCGTGCAGGATTTAAGAATCATATAGTTCATCTGAAGGATGGACAGGAAGTGTTGGACTTCTTTTTTAAGAAGGGCGAAGGACAACATCGAGTATCAGGTAAATCATATCTTTTGCTGTTAGATATACGAATGCCTAAGGTAGATGGGATTGAAGTCCTGCGTCAGCTCAAGGAGAATTCTGATCTGTCTAAAATGCCGGTTATTATGGTTACTACCACTGATGACCCAAGGGAAGTTCGCCACTGTCACGAACTTGGTTGTAGTATTTATATTACCAAGCCTGTCGAATATGAATCATT
>JABGRF010000222.1:0-7097 GCA_018648405.1 Candidatus Scalindua sp. | reverse complement strand
GTCACGAACTTGGTTGTAGTATTTATATTACCAAGCCTGTCGAATATGAATCATTTATTGATGCTATAAAGAAACTGGGACTCTTCCTTACGGTAATAAAAGTACCTGAGATAAATGGGGTATAGGAAAAAGAGTCGGAAAAACTAAATGATAGAAAAAAGTCAAAACAATTTAATAAAGGATGCGTTAGACACGGTTTCTACTATTCTTGTTGTGGAAGATGATGAGGGCTTGTCTCGTCTGATTGCGAAAAGTCTAAAGACTATAGATGTTAATGTCGAAGTTGTCCATAGTGGGGCAGATGCAATTGATTGGATTGCTGACAATTCACCTTTGATTACCCTGATGGATTACAGGCTGCCAGATATGACAGCGAGGCAGATACTCGAAAATCTTAAAGATCGGAATATTGACTTTCCGTTTATAGTAATGACCGGGCATGGAGACGAGAAGGTGGCAGTGGAGATGATGAAGGCTGGTGCCAGAGACTATATAGTCAAGCAGGGACAGTTTTTTGAGCTATTGCCTTCCGTAATTAAGTGGGTCTTTAAAGAGCTGGAAACAGAAAAGAAATTAACTAAAGCCAATAATGCACTGGGAAAATCAGAAAAAAAATATAGATCTATTGTGGACAATGCACTTGTCGGAGTATACAAATCTAATATGAATGGTGACATGGTATACGCAAACCATGCGCTGTCAAATATGTTTGGATATGTGACTCCGGAGGAGATGATGTCTGGTGGTATTTTGCAAATATATAAAAACAAAGAGGACAGGGACTCGTTAGTTACTAAACTTCAAGCGTCAGGCTGTGTAGATGAATTTGAATGTGAATGTGTGAAAAAAGATGGAAGTGGCGTTGACATTATTCTGACTGCAACCCTTGAGGATAATATAATATCAGGGATGATGATAAATATAACTTCTCGTAAAAGGATGGAGAAGATATTGATACAGTCAGAAAAATTAAGGGCCATGGGCGTAATGGCGGCAGGAATTGCTCATGACTTTAATAATGTGCTTGCAATCATCAACGGTTATACGCAGTTGCTTGAAGGTAGCTGTGAGGGTAATGAAGAGTTGTTAAATGGCTTTCGTGCTATAAACAAGGCAGTCGAAGATGGTTCAGAAACAGTGCGTAGATTGAGTGAATTCACCAGAATGGAGAAAAGTACGGCAAAGCATGTTTCAGTAAATATGGTGGAAGTTGTTGAGCAGTCTATCAATTTTTCAAAACCCAAATGGAAGGATGTCGCACAGGCCAGTGGCGCAACATACGAAATTGATACTGAGGGCTTGACGTCGGTTCGTGACGTATTGGGAAATCCTGCTGAGTTAAGAGAAATTGTTATAAACCTGATAAATAATGCCATTGATGCAATGTCAGGAGGAGGCCGTATTACCTTTCGAACGTGGGAGAAGGGGCATTCTATCTTTATGAGTATGGCGGACAACGGTTGCGGCATGTCTAAAGAGGTTCAGTCTAAGATATTTGATCCGTTCTATACCACCAAGGGTGTTGAAGGCAGCGGACTGGGCATGAGTGTTTCTTACGGTATTGTAGGGAAACATGGTGGCAGTATAGATGTGATTAGCCAGGTTGGAAAGGGTACAGTTTTTACTATAGAATTACCAATAGCCACTGAGACAATATTTCCTGAAACACCTGTTGAACCTGTAATTGATATAGAAGCTGCTAAATATCACATACTGGTTGTGGATGATGTGAAGGAAATCAGTGATCTGTTATATGTATTTTTAACAAGACAGGGTTATAACGTTGATAGTGTCCAAAGTGGAGATGAAGCCATTAAGAAGTTAGAAAAGGAGTGTTATGATCTGGTCATTTGCGATTTGGGAATGCCGCAAGTCTCCGGTTGGGACGTAATAAAAGTTGCGGATTCGCTTGAGAATAAACCTAAGATTGGTTTGATTACCGGATGGGCAGATATGCTTGATTCCTTAAATAAAGATGATATGGGTGTCGATTTTATAGTTAGTAAACCTATAAAATACAAGCAATTATCGACTATAATAAAAGAGACGCTGTTAAATGTAACACAAGAAGCAGTTGGAAATTCTAAATACATGCCTTGATAAATTGTTCAATTTAATTCACGTTACAAATCACATCCAAAAGTTTTACTATATCCAGCTTCAAGAATATCTCTAAAACGGTTCTGTAAACGTAGTATTTTAACATGTTTACAGGGAATGGAAAATCCTTGATTTTAGAGAGTAATTATGATAGAAATAATACTTATAAATCGAGACGCATACATACCTTACGTACATATTACGGGGGATTAGCTCAGTTGGGAGAGCGTTTGCATGGCATGCAAAAGGTCAGGGGTTCGAATCCCCTATCCTCCACCAGACTTTGTTTGTTAATTGGTTAGTATCCAGTGCTTAGCTGTATACTGGGATATATTTTATAGCATTAAGAATTCTATTGCTAGTCAATCAATTATTGCGAGCATCGTGAAGATTAAATTTACAATTTAGTAAAGGAGAACTGTCTTATGGATAGCCGCAAAATTATTATAATTGCTATTTGCGTATGTGTATTTCCTTTTGGATTAATATCTCTTTTCTGGTGGAATAAGAAATCCTGAGATTTCACTATTAAGTATTAGGAATTAGTATGTTAGTTGAGAGGCACCAAGAACTCAGAGATAAAAGATAAGCAATGCTCTCAAAATTTTTTGATTCACTTGCTATCCTCCTTTTGACTATACCGCTTGCATTAAACAGGTTCTAACTTCGTCCAGGAAGTTCCACAGTAGTTCATGTTCAATAATCCTGCCTTAGTCTCTGCTATATTTTCATATAACCTTGTTTACTATCTGTATATTTGTAAAATTTAACATTTTTCGCTTTATTGATTTGTTTGCATTATAGTGTTATATTTATGGGCAATTGAGTATGGATATGTTGAAAGACTTTCAAATACTGAGAAGTTAAAGTATCAATAGTTACAATTTTCTTAAATTACGGAGAAAATAATGTATATTTCGATTCAAAATAAAATCATCGTACTGTTAATTGTGTTTACGTTACTGCCATTTGTTATCTTAAAGATAATAGCTTTTCCCAAAGTGGAAGCTGATGTTGAGAAACTGCAAATTCGCCATTTAAGTAGTGCCGGGCATAAGCAGGCAGTGCTGGTATCTAACTGGATGCGAGAGAGAATGACAGACGTTCTGGTTGTTGCAGATAATCCTTATATGATAAATAGCGTTAATCTTACGCCGAGAGACACAGAGTATTCCGAAGAACTTAGATATTTAGAGTTGATTGTGGTTGAGTATGGTTACATGGGTGCTTTTGTATGCAACGCTAAAGGAGTGGTAACTATCGCAACAATTAATGAGAATGTAGGAAGAGATTTATCAAATAAGGATTATATCAAGAATGCTTTACAGGGGAAGACATATGCATCGAGTATAGTGCCATCTGAAGTTCATCTTGTAAACGAGTTTGATGAGAATGAGATTGGGGTACCGACAATGTTTGTTTCAACTCCTTTAAAGAATAAGGAAGACGACATAATTGGGGTTGTTGTGTTGAGGGTTCATGCAGGCACTTTGAGTAACATGATGAATAGCCTGAAGTTTGGGAAGACGGGAGAATCATATCTTGTGAACGAGGAAGGTTATATGATATCCGAGTCCAGGTTTACCGATCGTCTGAAAGAGAATGGTTTAGTGGAAAAGAGATGCTCACTGGAACTGAAGGTAACAGATCCGGAAACCGGGGATTTAACATATAGCGTTGGGCAATGTATTGCAGGTAATAACGGTTTTAGTGGGAGTGGTTATTCAGACTATTCCGGTATAACGGTATTGGGGGTATGGCACTGGCTACCTGAATTCAGGTGGGGAATTATTACGGAAATAGACATGGACGAAGGATATGGTCTGGCACACAATCTCCATTTTATCGTAAATGCGGTTCTCTTTGTTATTGCATTTCCAGTCGTGCTTGCAGCATATATCATGGGCAGGAAGGTAGCAAATCCTATTCTTCGTCTGCGAGCAGTTGCCGACAAGATGGCATCTGGTGAGGATCTTTCCCAGCGGATTGACATTAAACAGAAAGATGAGATTGGTGATTTGGCGGATACATTCAATACGATGGTTAGCTCGCTGGATACAAAGACAAATGAACTCTCCGCTTCACAGCAACGTTACAAGCGAAGAATTCATTCATTAATGGAAGGTATATATGAGTGTGAACCTGGTGTTGACGGGACTTTTACATGGATTAATCAAGCCGGGGCTGAAATTCTCGGATACAATTCTCCGGAGGAGGTTACTGGGGTAAAAGTTGAGACCATATATACAGATCTTGAAGATCGCAGACGGCTGGTTGAAAAGCTTGAGAAAGATGGTGTGTGGAAAGGGTTTCTGTCCCATTGCAAAAAGAGCAATGGTGAACACTTTTATATGGAACGTACTTCGAATATGGTGAGAGACGATGATGGTAAACCTACTCTAATCTTTGGAGTTTTCAGGGATATTACTGAACGTAAGATACTTGAAGATGAACTCCATGCATCGGAGAAGCAGCATAAAGCGTTGTTGAACTCTATAAGTGATGGAGTTTACCAATGTGTTCCGGGTTTAGATGGTGCGTTTACTTACATAAATCTGGCAGGGGCGGAGATACTTGGCTACAATTCTCCGACAGAGGTGATAGGCACTCGCGTAGTGGATATTTACGTAAACTCTCAAGACAGGGATGAACTAATTGAGACATTGCAGAAAGAGGGTGTGTGTAAGGAGTATACGGCTTTTTGTAAAAAGAAAAATGGAGAACGATTTATCTTCGAAGTCAGTTGTAGTCTCGTACGCGATGAGACAGGAAAGCCGATTATGATTGAAGGAATATTCAGGGATATGACGGATCAATAACGTTTCAATGATTCTGAAAAATGAATATGTCTCAACAAGGAGTTATAACTTATGGAAAATAATAAGTTCCGCTTATCTATAAATGCAAAAACCATCATATTGGTACTATTACTACTAAATGTTGGTTATGCATATAAGAAAATTAGACAGTATGATGGTATAAAAGAGACTGGCTACATCAGAGAGAGAACTGTTCAGGACAAGATTCGGAAGCGAATAATGAAGTCTTTTGGCTCGGTGGAAGAGATGGATCGGCTTGTTGTAGATTTTGCAAAACAGAAGGAAGATGCTAAGATATTTTCAGCGACTATCAGGGATCAAGATGAACAATTAAGTAAGGCATATCGGGATCTGGAGATTGCAAGGTCGAAGAACAGAGATCAAAAGGATTATCTTCATAAAAAGATACGTGGTATGGCAGATGGGTTTTCGAGGCGTAAAGATCAGTATGGTAAAATGGGCCAGTTAAAAGAGGTGATGAAGGATGCACAGTCAAAATTTGAAACTGAAAAAGCCCGTTTAGAGAAAAAGATAAATGATCTGGAAGAGTTATTATCTAAAAGCGGGAAAGAGTAGATTTTTTCTTAAAAATACACTGAGTTAATTATCTGGGTTGTACAGAATCGTTAATAAGAAGGGGTGAGAAGTATGGAGCTTGGACATTTTTTTTATGATCTTTTAGTCCACAATGAGAATTTTGCAGGGAAGAGTAAGGATACGGACTTTTCTGTTTACGAAGATCACCAGCATCCACCCATAACGATGCTCACATGTGCAGACTCTCGTATACAAGGTGAGATTCTTGGAATGGATCTCATTAATAAGGTATTTACGGTACGTAATGCAGGTAATCAGGTTGCAAGGAATAAGGGTAGCCTTGCATACGCTTTAACGGCTCTCAATACTGAGATATTTTTTATACTGGGACACACAAATTGTGGAGCAGTAAATTTTGCAGCTGGCGCCAGCCTTGCAAGTGTAACTAAACTAGATAAACATGATGAGACTCACTCGGTTGAACCTGCTACTGGTGTAAAGAAAAAAAACAGTGGAATTCAACTTGCATCTTCTAAGGGAGAGTCAAAAATTATCAGTATGCTGAGGAAGTCGGACTTTTCGGCTGCCAGCCGTGAGGTACAACGCGAAATGCTTCCTTTGACGATTCCTATTGAGAGAGGCATTGCCAAGTTAGTGAAGATCGGTGATGAAAAAAAGGAGCTCGCATATCTGAGCCAGACGAATGTAGACTATCAGGTAGAAAAAGCATTGGAGTATTACGGAGACAGAGTAAAGGAAAAGAAATTGGCAATCGTTGGTGGTATATATGATTTTGTGGGTGCCTACTCTAATACAAAGGGAAGGGTTGTGATTACCAATATAAATGGTATATATGACAAGGATAAACTTCAGGAAAATGCCAGAGCTTTCTGTGAGGCTGATGCCGCTCTAGATAAGTCCAGCGAATCATATAAACTTTGTCAAAAATTAATTGAAGAAAAAGTATCTCGCATATAGTACCTAAAGTTTCAATTAAAGTGCCTAAAATTGGAAAGTATAATGTTCTACAGCGTAATATCTTTTCACTTGCTTCATTTATGAAAAGAAGGAATTAAGAGAATTGTGGTAAGGGTGGTTAGAATATTCCCGATGTATTAAGGATATAGTAAGTTGCTGCTCCAGCCAGATAACCAGCCAGTGCCAGTAAGCTCATTTTTCTCATATACCAGATGAAATCTATATTGAGAATACCCATAACCGCAACTCCTGCCGCTGATCCGATAATCAGAACACTACCTCCTGTTCCGGCGCAATAAGCCAGAAACTCCCAGAATGTTCCGTCCACAGCAAAATTACCGGCAGGTGCAATATCATACATGCCCATGGCTCCCGCGACAAGCGGTACATTATCAACGACTGCGGATAAGATCCCAATTATCAGATTAATGATGTAAACATTACCAATGCTGTTATCAAGATATGTGGCAACGTATCCCAAATGTCCTGCAGATTGTAACGCAGCAACAGCGACAAGTATTCCAAGGAAGAACAAGATGGTTGGTGTATCCACCTTCCTGAGTACGCCTACTACAGTTCTTGTAGATTTGACTGCTTCGTTTTTACTATGATGCATCAACTCTGTAACTATCCAGAGCACACCCAGGCTGAATGTCATTCCGA
>JABGRF010000149.1 GCA_018648405.1 Candidatus Scalindua sp. | reverse complement strand
ATAGAATAACTTTATTCTAAGGAAAGATTTGAACGTCTTAAACTTCAGGCAGATATTGTTAGAAGCGAAGCAGAGAAGAAGAAAATTGAGTTATAAAGGAAGGAATTAGAGAGAAAATCTACATTATGAAAAGTAATATGTGGTTAAAAGATAAAAGGTGTCGGTACCTCTCCGCTTTGGTGGCTGCTTTCCTGATTTTTGGTTTGCCTTTGCAGGGAAATGGAGAGTCCGTTGCTTCTCTTCCGGGAGAAAAAGAATCAGTAAGTACGAGTTACACATACATTATTTCCCACCAAACCGTTTATTATCTTAGTGGGCCTCAACAAAGCATGCCGCCGGAAGGAAAATTTAAGGCGGGACAAAGGGTTCGTTTACTTCAGGATGCGGGCAGTTATTCCCTTGTGGAGAGCGAGGATGGCATTACAGCCTATGTTTCGTCAGACAGTTTCAAGGAGGAGGTTGCACCACAAGTAGTACCTGTAGCACTATTGCTAAAATCCATTAAGGAAGGCGACTCGGCGCTTCTTCAATTAGTCTATTCAAATAGGATGAAGGATGATTTTGCAAAGGAAGATGCTTTTAAGGGGGATTGGGAAAAGATTCTTAAATACTATTCAAAGGTGCTTCATGATAGTGGATTTGGTGATTATAGACTTGAGGATTTTAATTTGTCCTATACCGGTTCTGCCACAAAAGGGGAGGTCTCGTTAGTTTATAAAGGAAAAGATAGCGGTGAACTCACGGTTATTAATGAAGGCGATGTATGGAAGATTGATGAAAAGTAATATTTGGAATAAGAGGCCCTCGATAGAGGGCAGGAAATCAATGGTGGTGGGCCGATATGAATGATAATGAGTGGTTGTTAAATTCAACAAAAAAACGAAAGGAGGAGAGAGCGGCAGCATTCAGTCAGGCAAAACAGAGGGCCAAGGAATCTGGAAAAGAGTCTTATGACTTTGAGAAGCTGTCTGATCTCTATGATATCAGATCTGACTTCGCCCGGAGGGGCACTCCGCCTTCCGAAGAAACCAAACAGCGCTACGAACAGAAATACTACCTTGATTATCCGGATGTGATGTCAATCAAGAAATTTGCCGAGCGCCTAAACCAGCTTGACGCCTACATACCATGAAATATTCAGAGTGTCCTAAATGCGGTGGTAAATTAATCATAGAAAAGAATACTTTTTCCGGGGAGGCCATCCGCGAATATACATGTATAAAATGTGGCTGGTGCGATGAAGAGAGTCTCGGAACCGCGATGTGGGAAACACTTTCTGATTTAGAAGAAGAACTGGAAGATGAATGAGGATGCGTGTCACTGACAATTCGGGTCACTGGGCAATAAGAACATCATGTGGTGCCAGGAGTAGACTTGATTACGTGATTTCTTTTATCGATAATGGAATAAAATATCACTCACTAATATGCTTAGGTTGTCATGAGTTTAAGCTTGTCAGTCCATCAGATGAGTCAAGGTACGATATCAGCAATAAAGCATATAAAATATTTAGTAAACACTTAAAACATTACAGAAAGAATCGACCAAAGACGAGATATTAGTCTGTTATTCCGAACAAATCGTTGTTGAAGACCCACTAAGTACGGACTACAAAACTTATACATTAGGCTGATATGAATCTATTAAGGAGTAATGATGTCAAATCCAGGTCCAGGCGAATGCAGTGACAACTTGGTCGTAAATGCGACTTTCCATTGTCATGAATGTAGTGAGGTCGCTGCTGAGATAGTGTTTATACCCCGGGGGGTAGATGATGCCAGAGCATCAAGACTCCCAATTAATCATGATAGACTTGTCGTGTCAGAGTTCATAGGCGTTGTGTATGCCGTTGTCCAGTCAAGTAGTGCCGAGGTGGTGAAAGCCCTGAAAGATGTAGATCCTTTTCGACTCTATGAGATTGACCATGAATGGGCTCCCTTCTATTGCGCTCATTGTCGACACTCATATTGCACCAATCATTGGCGAGGACTTCCTAGTTTCGAAGAGGGTGGGTGGTATGATTGCACCTATGGTTACTGTCCTTCTGGGCACAAGCGGATCATTGATGACTAAAGGGTCACTATCCATATACATGAGCTTGAACGTTAGTCTATTGGCGAGACAACCCAGAAGAGGCGAAATGAGCATTGATACGGTCCTCTGTAACTGATATCTTACTTGTTTGTTTTTCTGCCTGATCCGCTTAGCTGGTATTTGTTAAGTGACAATACTAAGAATGTAAGGAGCCCTACTCTAAAGCAAGGCAATTCTTAGAAGAAATAATCTAAAATATGATTTTTTCAAATCGAAAAAGTCTAACAAGATCCTTATTCAGAGTGATTGGAGAAAAGAAGATGAATCGATTACTGAAAGCAATTGATTTTGCTGCACAAAAACACTCGAAGCAAAGAAGGAAGAACCAGGAAGCATCACCGTATATCAATCACCCGATCGAGGTAGCAGCTTACCTTTCGGATATTGGCGAAATAGACGATGAAGACGTTATTGTTGCGGCACTATTACACGATACTATTGAAGATACTGAAACCAGTGAGATGGAGATTGTGTCCTTATTTGGTAACCGTGTGGCAAATCTAGTTCTGGAATGTACGGATGACAAGAGTTTGGAGAAGCAGGAGAGAAAGCGATTACAAATCGTTAATGCACCAAAAAAAAGCCCGGAAGCAAAACTGATAAAAATTGCAGATAAAATCTGCAATCTCCGATCAGTGATTTCCGATCCTCCCAAAGGCTGGTCGACCCTGCGGCAACTGGACTATTTCAAGTGGGCTGAAAAGGTCACATTGGGACTTCTTGGAGAGAACCAAAGGCTTGATGAGGATATACAGACTGTCTTGAAAGAAGGGATTGGTAAACTAAAATAAACGGAATCGTAATTCGTAATCCTCAATCGTAACCCGCAACCC
>JABGRF010000318.1 GCA_018648405.1 Candidatus Scalindua sp. | reverse complement strand
TCACCTGTCCCAAAGACAACTGATTTCGAGACACCTGTTTTCAACTTCCCTGTTTTGGTCCTTTTTGATATTTGAGTTCACATTTACTTCCCCATCATAACTTTCTGCAACACCTCCTCAAGTTCCAGTATTTCACAATAAACTTGGAATTGGCATCTCCAGTGTAACTGTGGATCCCTGACCAGGTTTTGATTTAACAGTGAGATTCCCACATAATTGCTCCAACCTCTCACTCATATTGAATAGCCCGAAACCATTGAATTGATCTGTTAAATTATT
The DNA here is from genome assembly GCA_018648405.1 of Candidatus Scalindua sp. Lineage (GTDB taxonomy): Bacteria > Planctomycetota > Brocadiia > Brocadiales > Scalinduaceae > Scalindua. Next base: position 2,648 of record JABGRF010000318.1, on the reverse strand, counting down.
TGTCTTGTCATAATGAAACCCCAGACCATCATCTTCAACAACAACCCGTATTCTTCCATTCTCTCTCTGCAATAAGATATTTACATTACTTGCCTTGGCATGTTTAGCAATGTTAAACAACAACTCTCGCATGGACTTGAATAGAAATGAACTTGTATCTTGATCCAAAGTTTTGTACCCCCCGCTACTTACAAAGTCAATTTTTATATTGTACCTTTCTGTGCTTTGTTCTACCAGCCACTCTATTGCTGACTTAAGTCCAAGTTCGTTGAGAAGAGGAGGGCTTATTTCAAGTGTCAATGAGCGTGTTTCATCAATTACCTTATTAAGGATTTTCAGTGTCTCTTCCAGAATATGTTTGGAATCAATAGGACTGTGTGAGCTTTGCAACTCATGTATTTTCATTTTTATAACTGCCAGAGCTTGACCTATTCCATCATGTAATTGCTCTGAAAGTTTGCGTCGCTCTCGTTCTTCAACCAGTGATAATGTTGAGACAAGGGTCTTAAGTCGTGACTGATAGGTGACAATTTTCTTTTCCGCAATCTTATATTCTTTAATTATTCCTTGTAATTCTTCATTCTTTGCTGTCACGTCTTCTGCGTACTCGGCAATTTCACGAGCCAATTCTTCGTTCTCTGATGTTCTAAGTTGCACGTCACGGTGTAACCTCTTGTTGAAAAGAAACAGAATAGTGGTATATACACCAATTATTAGAAATAACGCTGCAATTGTTCCTATTAACCAGTACACCCAATGGTAGTCTGGTTTTGGATCAGGATCATAAATAAAACCTTCAAGAGAGTCAATTGGCTCAGCCATCCCCATATCAGCATACGTATCAGCAATGCGTCGCCATCGTTGAGGACTCATATGTCCTATCTCTACGAGTACAGGATGCATAAGTTCTTCAGCAATTACGGTTGCTTCGTTCAAGAGATCCTCACGAGAAAGAGGTACTACGACCTGGGTTGGATCTGAATAATATGTAGAAAAAATATAATCAACTATTTCTTCAGGGTGATCCATGGCATATTGCCATCCTCGTAGACTGGCTCTACGAAATGCAGCAACCCGTTGTGGATATTCCCTAATCTGTCTCTCAGAAGTAAAAAGAGTGTCACCATAAAAGTCAATGCCATAGCTTATTGGTCTAATTATACCAGGTTCACAACTCTGTAATCTCATTTTATAAAGCTCGTCGCTTATGTAAGACGTCCGTGCATCGACTGTACCATTTATGATTTCCTGAACTCCTGGTATGCATTTAATTATATGCATTTTCTCAGTTGGTATCTTTTCATATTTAAACATTGCCAGGAATTCTACATCTCGATAAGACAGGTCCATGGAAACTGTTTTGCCTATAAGATCCTTTGGTGATTTAATGCCTGAATCTGCACGCACAAGCAGGCACCAGGGAGAATGTTGCATAATAGCAGCCAACGCCACTACTGGTTTTCCCTGCATACGAAGGAATACAAGATCTGAGTTAGAATTACCAAAATCTGCCTCTCCTGACAGGACGGCATCGACAGGTAACTGATTTGGGTTACGTGCCCTGATTTCAACGTCAAGCCCTTCCTCTCGATAATATCCTTTTAGTTTAGCTGCATAGTAACCGGAAAACTGAAACTGATGATACCATGTCAACTGAAGTTTTACTTTTTCTAGAGGTTTATTATTGTTTGTTCTCGCTTGGACCACAGAGCAAGATAGTACCAGAATAAGTGCACACACAATAATAAATGTATACCTGATAAAACAAAGTTTTCTCTTAATTGCAGCAATAACCTTAAACATAAAGCCCGCACATGCTTCTGGTAAGAGTTTATTATGGAGACACTGCCTTATAGTGCTTAAAGCGTGATCGGCAATGTTTGTCAGTGGATCTTTTGTGGCTATATTAGTTGGCATTTTGTGATGACCATATACATAGAAAGGACATAAATAAACATTGTGAGCTTGGTGCTTATTAGTTGAAGCCATTAATTATAGTATATTCTAAATTTAATGTAATGCATTTTCTGAGGATTGAAGCTTCTGCAAATTCCTCAATTCATTTGGAAATCATTATGGATAGTCCATCGTAAATCTTCATCTTATGATGTTTTTCACAGAAACTAAGTGTCAACACGAGAATATTTGAATTCTACAGTTAATTAGTGGATCTACGATAACATAGCTTTTTGAGTGTGGTAAGCACGAAGGACATAACTATCAAGTGGAAAATATTCGGAGCAAAGAAGGGGGCATGATTTAAGATTTACATTCTAACAACAATAGATAAGTGCAATTCTGCTTGTGCTTTCCTTTTGATTGGACTTGCGCTTGTGGATACAATATCAAGTAACTGTTGTATTTACAGAATACACAAACGTTTTTTCTAAAAGTTCCACCTTTGTTCCAGCATGGTTGGAGTTGCGCAACCCTTTACATACTAGCATTAAGTATATTGTATGTGCTTCACGTCCTTTTACTTATCCAGATGGTTATCCTATCAACCCTAAGACAATTGGTGAGCATATGCGTAAAAAACGTATGGATAAAAGGCTCATGCAATCTGAAGTTACTAACATAATTGGAGTCTCAGAAGAGAGTATCTGGAATTGGGAGAATGGCAGGACTAAGCCGTCTAAGAAGAATTT
>JABGRF010000076.1 GCA_018648405.1 Candidatus Scalindua sp. | reverse complement strand
TCTGTTTAACAGCTTCGCCAATCAGCATACTCTTGAAGCGAAACCCTCTTGCCACTCTTAAGAAGTGAGTACTTTCCAAAATCGTTCATATTGCTGAGTGCCTGTAGATCAAAGACAGGTCCATCCTTACAAACCATCTGGCCGTCGCATACACATTGACCACAGACACCTATGCCGCATTTCATATATCTTTCCAGTGACGCCTCGAATTGTATATCATGCTTCTTGCAGAATTCGAATACTTTAGACATCATAATTTCCGGACCGCATGTATATATAATGTCGTATTCATGCTTATTGTGCAGGTCCTCAAGAACGTCTGTCGGGTATCCTTTAATACCTTCACTTCCATCGTCTGTAAAGAGAGTAAGGTTCTTGTAGCGATTTTTGAAGAATAGTGATCTACTTGTTGCAGCTCCCATGAGGATAGTGGGGTTATTGTTTTGCAGCTTTTCAATGAGAACTGTCACAGAAGCCATTCCACACCCGCCTCCTATTACACAGACACTTCCTTTTCCGTTCTTAACACTATCCGGAAAACTGTACCCATGACCAAACGGACCTCTAATACCAATCCGGTCTCCAGGGCCCATCTGGTGTAAGAGTTTTGTGAATTTTCCTCTTTCAAGAACAGTGATCCCGAAAAAATCATCGCCCAGATATGATACTGCAAACGGTTTCTCATCAACGCCAGGCAACCAGACCATAATAAATTGTCCGGGGTTATAATCAAGCTTGTATTTGAACATAAATGACTTTGTCCCATTGGACTCATCAATGATCTTATCAATCTTCATCATTACCGGTTGATCAAAAGAAGCGAATTCACTCATGGGCAACTCCAATCATTTCATGTATAGAGTTATAGCTGTTTTCAGACATCCATGTTTCCATTTCCTGGCATATCTTTCTGAAGACGTCTATTCCTCTTTCGTATATCGCGGTACCAACCCCAATCGCGGTTGCACCGGCCATAATCATTTCGATGGCGTGGCGGCCCGTAGAGATCCCTCCAGTGCCGATTATAGGGATTTTAACTGCTTCATATATATCATATACACATCGTGTTGCAACAGGCCTCAGGGCCTGTCCTGAAACACCTCCAACCTTATATGATAGAACAGGTTTACGTGCTTCTATATTGATTATCATGCCCGGACCAAGTGTATTTACAGCTGTTATGGCATCGGCACCGGCGTTTTCGGCAGCCTTTGCTAAGTTGCCTATTTCAGGTATGTTAGGTGATAGTTTGACAAATATAGGGAGTTTGCTGGCATTTCTGACGGCGGCAACAATCTTTCCTGTGCTTTCTGGAGTTCCCTGTCCGGCCAGTAGCCCGAAACCGGGCGTATGAGGGCACGAGAGCGGAAGTTCAATAGCCGAAAATTCATTAGCTGACAGTTTCTCCACAACACGTACGAAGTCGTCCGGTTCTGTGCCGATAATGCTTGCAATTACTGGTATTGGGACCTCTTTCAAGTTTGAAAACTCTCTGGCGGTCTCCTCTGCACCGGGGTTTGAGTACCCGACAGCATTCAACATTCCTCCTTCAAATGGAATAACGGTTGGGTTTTTGTGTCCTTCTCTAGCTTCAAAACTAACCGATTTGATAGTGGCCGCACCAACACCACTGTCCGCAACCCGTTTTAGAAGGGATTTAGATGTGCCGAGAAATCCTGATGGGAGAACAGTCGGGTTTGACATTTTTATCCCGCACAGGTTAGTATCGAGGCTTGGTGTAGTCATATTATTAGACAGAGTTTATAGAATAAGAAAGAAGTCGGAAAAAATCATTTAGTCAATGTCACAGGAGTATACCAAAAGGTCAGAATTTGTTGAAGGCATATTTTCAGGCATTCTTTTACATCCATTTCAAATTGTAATGGGTATAATATTGACTTTTAATGGGAAATATGTATTTATATTCCTAATTGATGCTCCATGTGTGCCGAATATTAGCAATCTTAATTTAATGGAAATGCATATCCCGGTCTGCACCTGCAGCCTACACCTTAATTATATTATATCATGATTACATTTCTCGGATTTCTGTTACTTATATTTATTATATCTGCTATTGGTGGCCTGTTTCCACTGGTGAGAGCTTGGTCCAAAAACAATATCAGGCTGACAGTCAGTTTTGGTGTGGGAGTTCTGTTTGGAAGTTGCTTCTTTTATATGTTGCCGGAAATCACACAACCCCTTGGTAGCAGTGTCGGCATACCAATACTGATCGGGTTTTTTATTATTTATATACTCGAAAAATTTGTAATGGTACATTCCTGCGAAGAGGATGTATGTGACGTTCACACAATAGGACTCTCCGCATTTCTTGGTATTTCATTTCATAGTCTGATAGAAGGCATGTCAATGGGTGCCGGATTTCTTACGAAAGATATTGGCATAATAATATTTCTGGCAATTATTGTTCACAAATTTCCTTCCGCCCTGTCACTTACCGGGATTCTTATACATGGAGGATATAAAAAGGCAAGTATTATTAAACTGGCTCTGGTCTTTTCGTTGACTACACCCATTGGTGCTCTCATATCCTTTTTTATTTTCAAAAACCTGCATGAGAACGTTCTCGCCTGGGCAATTGGAATATCTTCCGGTACTTTTTTATATATTGCCAGCAGTGATCTTTTGCCATTTGTCCACCAGCATCATCCTCGGAAATTCTATAATCTACTTAGTCTGGCATTAGGCCTGTTTTTAGTGTGGCTCGGGAAATATTTTATTTAGTCACTTTTCAATTAAACATACCATGCATGGAACTAATTAAATTATTTTTCTGCGGTATTTGGGAAATATTCCAGCTCTTAGCACCGTACATGTTAATAGGGCTGCTCTTGGCAGGAGTGCTTCATGTTTTTATTCCGCGACATATGATTCAACGTCTTATGGGTGGAAAAGGATTGTTAAGTGTCATCACATCTGCGGCTATTGGTA
>JABGRF010000079.1 GCA_018648405.1 Candidatus Scalindua sp. | reverse complement strand
CATTGATAATCTCCACGGATTCCTTGAGAACCGCATCGAAATCACCAATCATTATAGCATCCAGCATTTTAGAGGTATGGGAGCTGATTATGCGCATCAGACCCTGAGTTGGTGATGATTTATCTTCATGAAGAACCTCAATATCTTCACACAAAGCTTCACTACACTTCCATCCGCAGGTTAAAACACCGGTGGTTAGAAAAGAAACAAAAAGCATAACGATACATACGTTACTAATCTTCTTCATTCGAGCCCCTCCCGTTCGAATTTCTTTTAATAAGATTTCGCCACCTCAACTAACAGGTGAAAATCTCAGGCAGTAGATCCTTCAACTTATCCTTCCATCTTGTTGCAATGAATCCACTGCATTCTAGGGTAAAGGATTGGGAACTTAATATCAAATTATTTCTTTTATGATTCTTATCTAAAATTTGTATAAATAATTATTTTCATCATTGCACTCTTCTGTTATATTAGACGCTGAAATATGCATATAGTAGAAGCTTTTTTGATAACTACTTCAATGTAGCTTTTGATACCTATTCCTGGAAACGGAGATAACAATGTCTGACTCAAATAAGAATAAGCAGGAGCTTTACCTTACAGTCAAGGAGACGGCTGAGAAGCTGAGAACATTAGCAGACGAACTGGAAAAGGGAGATGTAACCATAAACGAACAGAAATGTTCAATAGCCGCTGATACGGAAGGAAAGTTCAGTCTGAAAGCCAAGGGCGATACATTCTCTGCCAAGCTGAAATTTAAACTGGCAAGCACCATATCAGAGACTGAGGCAGTAAAGGTTGAACCAACATCATCCACAGAGACTAATGATGAAAGCTACATGGATTTGAAAAGACGTATGTCAAAAGATTTCAAAGCTATTAAGAATAGTTGCATTCAAGACCAGGTTCTCCCTGAATCTGATCTGGTAGAACGATTTTACCGTGACTCAAAAACAATGTGCACCTACCCGAGCAAGGGAAAAGATTTTTTTGAAACCTATTTAAAGCAAGTAGATCTTTTTTACGAAGCATTTAAGACTTCTGACCTGAAGGCCATGGGCAGTGCAGTAACAGCTCTCGGAGAGATCAGAAAAGATTGCCACGTAAGGCACAAATAAACAAAAACTATAACATCTATCTTATAGGATATAGTATTAACACTTAATCAATCACCAAGCTTATACTACTTCTCAAGCTCCTTTATCTTCTCTTTCAAATCATTTACTCTGTGTTCTCTACCAACAGTTATGTCCTTGTACTTCTCAAGTATACTATTTTTTTCTTTAAGACTGGCATTGACCTCGGTTAGTTCCGCGGTTCGCTCTACCACTTTATCTTCCGGTTAAATCGTTAGCCGTAAATTACTACCTATCAACTCGATCAATGAATGCGGCACACAGTTTTCAGCGGCTAAGCCATTCCATTTTGAGACATGCTCTGTAGTCTCATCAATTATCTGATCAATTTTGTGTTTGCTGAATAAAGAGCTTAATTTTCCAAGGCTATAAAAATCTTCTCGTGTAAAGTTGTCTCGCTTTCCATTGAGCTTCATCCAGTGACTTCCCACCCAATAGCTTTTTGGCTTGTAGCTGTAGACTAAATCATAAGCAGGAGCTAATTGCCAGTGATATTGATCATCGAGCATGAACCCAAAGTTCTTAGAATGATCATCATGATTACGTGCAACAATATTAAAAACCATACGTTTAAATATCTGCATCGCATCATCAGAGCTTAATTTAAGCTCTCGTGCAATTGTGAACAATTCGGCATAAGAGTACAAACCTGCTTTTTTATAGCTAACATGTGCCAGGCCATTTAATGTTTGTACATGCCGCTTTTCATTGCCGTCCCGATCAAAACGCTGGGTAATGAAGTGGCGTCTATTACCTTCATCCAGCAAGCGACAAGGCATCATGTCTATACCACACTCTTTCGCCATGAGATGATAAACATACTCCATTGTCCCATACCCCATAGGATCGCCAAAGGTTTCCTTATCTTTGTTGTGTTCGCTGACACCATCAAATTTCATTATAAAATGAGTAAACCCTTCAGGTACATCTGTTTGACCTGACCGCACTTGTGTGAAATCATCGTTAAATGCAAGTATCGCTTTGGGTCTGGCCCCACCTGCACTTACACCTACAGACAACAATTCCATCATTGCTTCTTTATCTTCTTCTCCCTGTGCGCCAAGGTCTATCCTGAATCGTTCTCGCTTATCTAAGATTTCCTGGGCAATAGAGACCAAAGATTGAATTTCAATATGTTGTGAAACGTTTAAGTTTTTTATTTGCGTCGCAGGGTGATATGTTAATGCCCCCATGCCTCGCTTCCCTGTATATCTAAGACGCTGTATTGGTGTAATGTCGGCTGGCAATTTACCCTGGCTGGCTATCCAGGCATTCAACACAGCATTACCAAAATCATCAGGCAATGAGTCTGCTAACATCCCGGGTAACCCATTGAAAGCAGCAGGATCAGCTTCAGGAAATGAATATATTTTAGGGGATAAAGGCATCTTTATAGGTGATAGCTCAATGCCTGTTTTGATAAAACGAGGTTCAAATTCGAAGGAGCCTATGCCTGTTTCAGTATTGAAACTGGCAGCACCAACATCATGCTCTTTATATTTTACACTGACGACATCCTTTACCATGATGATTTATCCTCTTTGGTCCGGGTATTCCTTTTCTTAGCTCTTGATGCTCGTTGCCGTTCCCGACCTCTGAGTTTTGCCAATTGTATAGGGGATATTTCTTGTATGGGTAGAAACATGTTGATCTGGTCTGCCATATCCATTGAAACTAATATAGCGACAAGGTTCTCTAGCTGGACTTTTCCTTTTTCAGCATTAAGAATAGTCCTTCTATTTAGGCCAGCCCTTGATGCCACTTCAGCCTGAGTCAAATCAGCATTGATCCTGGCTTGTCGCAGTCTATTACCTAATTCTTTCGTTATAGC
>JABGRF010000254.1 GCA_018648405.1 Candidatus Scalindua sp. | reverse complement strand
ACACATAACTTTAATCTGTCCAGAGCAATCCTTGATAGCCTTGAAGAAGAGCTCGGTAGACTTAAGGAATAGAGTTGCTATACACATTTGTCTTTAAAGTTGTTCTCTATTGACAGTAAATTAATAAGAAGTAGAATACGAGAAATTACAATATAGTTTACAAGCCAGGTGTCCAAACATTGAATATCTGTGTTATGAATATGGGGGGTGATTGAAATGAAAAATATTCTGTTATCAGTGATAATTTTGTCTCTAGTTGGGTGCGTATTTACACCGCCCACAATTGACCCAACAGTTCAGACAAAACGTCAGATTACTTATAACTGGTCACAAGTAGCAGATTACTTTACCAAAAAAGAGGTAGAGAATATATTGGGTCCTCCTACTGATATTCAATATAGTGAAGAGGCAGAGATATGGAAGTATGAATATAATATCGCCCGGTCATTTGGCACTATTAGCTTCCGAAGAAGCGATAATCGTGTATGGTTTTTGTCAAAACCTTCTTTTTGATAAAGAATAAACTGTTATTTGTACGATTCTTTCTGCATTAGATATTATTCTGCTTGGATACAATTCACTTAATACGTGTAATCAAAAAACCTGGACAGCGATATCATATCCCTTTTAATCATTATTCCTTCATACTGCTCCAATTTAAGGTATTTAGTTGAACATATTGAGGTTTCAGTTTATATTGAATATAACATAAATGTTTTTTAGAGCGACCGTTGTTAAAGTCGTCAATTTTTAAATCTGGATATTTAAATGATCAAAATATCAGATAACAGAATTGTTAATGGTTATAAAAAGCATGTATCGTGATTAAATTTTCAGTATTGTTTAAGGAAGGGTAACTCTATCGTGTATAAGTTAATTAGTTGTTGGGTTTTTGTTTGTATGTTTTTTGTAGGTTCATTAAATCCTGCTCAAGGGCAGGAATCCTCTGGGTGGGAGAAGGCACATAAGGAGTCTTTAGCAAGAGTAGAGGCGGCAGATAAGGAAGTGATGGTAAAGGCAGAGAAGGAAGCTATGGCAATGGCCGCGATGGTAAAGGCAGAGGAAGCGATGGCGAAGGCAGAAGAGGCAATTAGAAAGATAGCAGAAGCTACGAGCGGATCGGCGGCGAAGGCCGATAACGCGATGACTGTGGCAGAGGTGGCTAAGATGGAATCATCGGCAAAAGCCGAGGAAGCTATGCAGAAGGCGGAAAAAGCGATGGCTATGGCTGAGAAATCGGCAGCGAAGGCAGAGAAAGCGATGGCTAAGGCAGAGGCCGCTATGGCAAGGGCAGATGAGTCTATGGTGAAGGCAGAGAAAGCGAAGAAAGAATCAACGGCAAAGGTAGAGGAAGAAGCTGTTATAGAAAGACAGCAGAGGCGTGCCTGGGAGTTCTGGAAGTAGTGATGATATAAGCAGTAACGATAGCAATATCCATAATATAAATAGCACTTAAACATTAAATTAGCGAGTGCCATCAGGAGTAGGCGGTGGCACTCGCTCTTTCAATTACAACTCACCATAATACACACCTCAATTGTGCTGTCTAAGCCAATCAACTATATTATATAAGTAGGATATTGGAAATAGTGAATATCTTAAAATATTTGAGAGAATCATGATTGAAGAACACATTTAAGGTGTTTTTTTACATTTTTCATAACAGCCTGAATTAGTGTATGTTATGTCGCTATCACATTATATGACAATGACTTATAAATTCGTTTCTTTCCTTTTGGTTCCTGTGGAGTTCTGCTGATTACGGTAGTGTTGACTACAATCTGACTACAGTAAAATAGGGTCCCTTATTGGACGAGATTAGAACCTGTTTGCTGAATGTTGCATAGGTTTTTTGGCTTATTTAGATATTTTAGATCAAATTTACTTCACAACTATACCTCAACCGCTACTCAACTACACATAATCATTCACATACCAAGTGACCTCCGGGTTATGAGCCATATAAGAGGCATAACCTAAAATAAACAGAAATAAGTAAGGCGTTATTATTGTTGGCTTTACGGCTATTAGGTAGTAACGTCTTACTTGCTGTTTTCTACTGTTTTCTCTTGTCTTGTTAGAAGATTGTTAGAAGAATTGGTGCATTCATGAGCTTTTGGTGTGACTTCTCTTGATTTTTTTGAATACTTGAACTAATATGATAAAAGGCAAACTTGTTAAGCTAAAATAGAGCCAATATGCCAACCAGGCAAATGCACTTTTCAGTATAATCCAAGCGAATCCTATTTCCACATGGGCGCTCGTATGCGTAAGTTCTGGATATATATCACCTAGAGGAAACGCAGTGAGCGCAATCAGCACACCCAAAAAAGGCAAATGCATAACCGATGTAATAATAAAACCACATATAAGACTATAAAGAATATATTTTAAAATTAAGTTGTCTGGTATTTTCTCTATAATGAAATTCAAAGTCCCTCCATTGGCTTGGTAATTCAATTTTATGTACCTCTAACAAGCGTATCTACTGTTCCATAACTCCATCGTAGTTCTTAAAAATGTGATCCCGAACTAACAACTAATCATGCGCTCTTTTATACCAGAGCAGATCGCCGTCTTTTTTGGTCGCATATATGATCACTTTATTATTTGCAAATACTTTTGTAAACCCCTGCCAGCCTTTACCAATAACTCTGCCGGAACCCTTTACCCAGGTACCTTTTCCACCGCCGGTACGTTTGTACTTATGAAGGTCTCCGTTTGGTGTAATACCATAGATAACGTTATCACCACCATAGAAGACATGTTTAAATACATCCCATCCAGTTCCAATAGTATTCCCTGAACCTGTTGCCCATTTCCCAACACCAAGCGCTTTGAACCAGAAAAGGGTTCCGTCTGGTTTAATGGCATATATTGTATTCGCAGGACCAGCGAATACTTTCGTATACCCCTGCCACTGCGAACCTGGCGCACCACAAGAAGATTGAAAAGAACGTTCACACCTTATCTTATACCGCCGATATCCGGGGAACCCATGTTATTAAGAATGGTGACAAGTATTGGATACTTACCGAGCCACCACCGGACGCAGTATTCTCCTATGATAAAGATGAAAACATGGACTTGGATCTCTCCATTGTTTCAATAGGAGCAGGAGAGGGTGGACAGGGAAAAGAGGGGGCGATGTCTGGAAGTGAAGACCTTCCATTGACGGGTAGAGCTTCGTATGTCGTTTTGGCCAGAGAACTCTGCTACCGTGTAAACGAAATGGCATTTAATACGAATGCAACAACTGAACAGTATATAGGAGCTATGTCAAAGGCCTTTGATATCATACAGGGTGTAGCTGTTATAGAAGCGGCCAACATTCAGCATTCTGCTCAAGTCCATATAAATACCGGAGTCACATCTTCACTGAGCCTGACGGAATCTCAATTAGATACCGATAAAGAATCCATGTCTGACACAAGATCAAATAATGGGACTAACACAACAGGGCAAACGATAGCGCCTGATACAGTAAATTCAGCAACGTCTAAATCCACAACGTCTAGTGATGGGGCTCCCACTTATTAACAGGCTTCAATAAAAGAATATTGGGTCACACAAACAAAAAAGGACAGAAGTTTATTAAAAACAGACATGTCTCTCCATCCTCCTTAAAATCAACTAATCCCTTGTCACTCTGTAGTGTTTTTTGTCGCCATTGAAGGCTATAGGGAGGAATTTAAATGAAGAGATGTCTGTACAGTTTCATCTTTCTGTTAACCGTTGTCATCTTGGCAGTGGGGTGTTCAAGCGAGCCTAAAATGATAGGGATGCCAAATCACGCATCCGTGTTTTGTATAGAAAAGGGGGGAGACCTTGAGATAAGATCAGGCAAGGACGGTGGCGAGGTTGGTTACTGTGTATTTGAGGACGGTAGTGAATGTGAAGAGTGGGCACTCTTTCGTGGTGAATGCAGGCCGGGTGACAGCCTTCAGGCGAGTAAATAAAACTTAGGGTCTCAGAAGAACAGGATCGAACTATAGTAAAATACTGTAAAAAAACACTCTGCAAAAAGGGTTGACAGCTATCCGCCTTTCTCTTCCCCAGCTTCCTCAATGTATTCCAACCCTTCAAAAAAATCAGGTACGGTTTTCATGATTTGCAGTATTGCAAAAAGGATAACACCATGGTGAGCGCCAATTCTGAAACCTTCAACTTCTCTTAATTCACACACTGTTTCGTGAATCCCTGAATAAAGAAAAAGTATACCTACTGCAATATTTATGTACGGGTTTTTGACAATACGCTTTAATGTTTTCATTGATCTATTTGCCATTTTACCACTCCTGTTAGTGCGATTTTGAAAATATCTTGTTTATAATCACTATTATCTATAATCTTACTTTCTTTGGAATTTCGCAGATCAGTCAGTAGGTTTATATCAATGTAAACGAAACCTAGCAAATAGTCATAGGAATGTCAATCAAATCGTACTTATAAATATTTGAGAGGTATGCTCCAATATATTAGTACCAATGGATTGAAAGAGGCAAGTAGGCGGCCAGGATGTCAAAGAGTCGGTATCCATGCTTTAACAAAGGTGGAAACATTATATAATGCAGAATTAAACCCTGAACTTATGATGAAAACAACATAACTCGTAATTAACAGACGTTAAGAGTAAGTCTCAATATGGAAAAGGCTTATGAACAGCGACTTTTCTTAAGAAACAGTGGGGCATTATCATGGTTCCGTCTCTCCACGCCTATATTTCTGTGACATAAAATAAAGACTTGTGGTAATGATTTAGTATGAGTGGTGGAGAAAAAATCGGAAGAGCAATAATCTTCCCCACTTGGCTAGAAGGCATTGGACTCGAAACAGTGATCTCTTGCTTGTCGAGCAGGGAAAAGAAGAAGTAGAGTTTTTAGGTTTAGTTGTAAGTGTTATGGTTTGTTTAGGTTTAAGGTCAAAATGGGGAGTTTTATTTAGTACCTGTTTTGAAATGAAATACTTAGTTTATGTGGTTGTTGATATATCATCTTTTGACGACTGTATTTTTGAGAGGGACACCTGTTAGTCACAAGTTATATAATAAAATAAGGAATCTATACCAAGGTGGTTTTTTTACAACCATCTCGGTACGATTCCTTATTAAGACATGTTGGTATTCTCAACTTATTGTTATTCTGGTGAGAAAGCCCAGGTGGCTATTGAATGTATACTAATAACCCCACTCTTTGGTATCTTTATACAATAAACCAGAGCAGGTTTAAATTATTTTTCTGTGGTGTTGCTGTTTTTACTTTCAGTATTGGCTTTGGAAGCTTTCTCTTTTCCCTCTTCGTATAGTTCAGAAAAGTAGCTCTTCATCTTTTTCGCGTTAAAAGTTAGGAAGGTTCCACCTGATTCAAAATGCATGACAAATACTTTACCAATAGCATATGTAATTGCACCTGCAGTTGCTGGAAGAGTGAGTACACTCGCTATATTACCTATGCCAGGCAAAACTTTTATCATACTAGCGGCAACTGCACTTGCCAATGGAATAGTACCAATGCCACCCATGAGTGACGCTAAAGAGGTTTTTACAATATCCTTTGGGAAAGTAACATCATATTCTTTTGAAATTTGGTATAACATTTTCATCTGAAGGCCAGCGATAGCCGCCAAATCAAATACAGGAATAGGAACAACTCCAGCTCCCATCGCATAATACATGTTACGTCTTATAATTTTGCCTGCTTCTTCTTCTGCACATATTGCAGAACTGGCTTCACATTCTTCTTCTGTCGCTACTGTCATATTACACTCCTTAAAAAACATAGATTCGAAAATAGAATATGCCAACCCGTATTATATAAAAAAACAAATGAACGTCAACAGTAAATAAGAATTGCCTGATATAATAACGCTCAATAAGATTATTATTTATCTACCTTTTTTCCCCTCTTCAAATTTTGTCATAAAGTATTCTTTGACTTTCTTAGGGTCAAAATCAAGGAATGTTCCGCCTGATTCAAAATGTTGTATAAATACTTGACCTACAGCATAAGTAATAGATCCGCTCAATGCACTCATGGCAGTTATTCCAATAAATGTACCTATCCCGGGAACTAGTTTGGTCATGCTAATAAGAAATTTTCCTCCAATCAAACCGGAATTGGTACCTCCTATAAGCGATGTTACCAGGATTTTTACATGATTTTCAGAACACGCTATCCCATAATGGTCAGACAGCTTTTTTAGCATTCTCACCTGTGTTATCAAAATCGCTACTGCGTCTATCAATGGGATCGGGACTAAACCGAGGCCTAATGACCATTGAACATGATATGCAACTATTTCGTTGGCTTGAAGCAGTCTGTTGTCTTCATCCTCTTTTCTTTCATTAATCAGATCTTGCTCATTTTCATTTCCTCTTTGTTTCTCTTCTTTTTCACTGGTAACTGTAGACTTTTCATCATCTTGTACCGATTCATACATTCGCCTTCTTGATCGTTTAACTTTGATCTTTGTTTTTTTCTTTGCATTACTGTCGTTGGTTATGTCTTTTTTATCCACAATTTTCTCCATTTTGTTTATAAATCTTGTCTAGTCCAAGAATATGCTTCACATACATATCATAATCTTCCTTAGCTGAACTTTTCCTGTGAGAAGCGAAAATCGTTTCTCTCCTCTGCAGCGCCTTTGAAAATTCAGTACTCGTTCGGATTGGAAATGGAATAAAATATTTTGAGTATCTATCCTTTAATTCAAGCAAAGCGGTCTCTGAAGCTTTTTCCCTTCTATCGTATTTTGAAAAAAGGATCCTTACTTTAGGTTCATTCATATTAAAAGTAGAGCAGATGGAATGAATCTCATTTATTGTTATATCAAGTCCCCTGAATGAAAAAGCGTCACTAAACATAGGTACTACAATAGTATCAGCAGCACACACAGAAGAAATCACCGCCGTACCAAGAGAAGGAGGATTGTCTATAATAATCATTTCAAACCCATTGGCTTTAAGCACATTACATACATTTTTCACGGCATTTTTCTGATGACTGGGATTGATTAAACTTGCATCCAGGAGGCCGTTTTCCAAAGAAGATGGAATGATATACAAATCTTCATCGATCTTTTTTATTGTTCCCATGACCATTTCGTCAGGTTTCTGCCAGATGTCGTAAAAAATAGGATCATCCGCTTCAGGAGTCTTGTCAAAGGCCAGAGTTGTAGATCCCTGTGGATCCATGTCGATGATGCAGGTTTTAAAACCATATTGTTTTGCTCTGGTAGCGGTGTTTATGGATGTGGTCGTCTTGCCAATTCCGCCTCGCATGTTAATAATCGCTAATACATGGCAGGAATAATCAAAACCCTTTTTCTTCAAAAAGTTTTTTACAACAATGGGAGGGATGATAGTTTTGCCTCCACGAATGGACAGAATTTCACTTTGATTGAAATTTTCCTTAATTTCATTTTCTGTTGTCCCACAAAGATCTGCTAATTCTTCGCAAGTTAGAACATATTTATACTGAAGGCTCTGTTCCATGTTATTCATATAAACCTTTCTTGCTTATATAAACGTAATCCCTGATAAACTACTGAAAAATCCGACTCTTCATCATTAACTGATAGTTTAAGGTAATTTCCAAAATAGTATTTGAAAGTTATCACTTGTATGTCATTAATTGTAAGGTTATATCTAACGTTTAACCTTTTGCAAGTATTAATTCTGATTTTTCTCTTCATTTCTGGAGACAGGTTCTATCAAGCCTCTCTATTAAGAAAATAGCAATTTGCAATACTATGAATCTGTTCAGTATAGGTTACTGTATGAAACCTTGTATTACTCATACTTTATGTGTATGAATTGCAGATATTTTGTGGTTTGCTGCTACGTGGCAACAATAGCCTGGATCAATAATTATCTTTTTTATATACCAGAGGCTTTTATAGACACTGGCAGTTTCACCTACCCAATGAATGTCAAGAAGAGGGATTGATAAACCCCTTCCTTCTCCTTTTATTACACTCTCTTTTACCGTCCATAGTTCGTAAAAATATTCTAATTGATCCGATACTTCCTGCATCGTATTCCATTCTTCAGTGGTCATGTAACTCCTGAACTCTGCAAAATTCAGGGGTTTCATTCTCTCAATGTCTATTCCAACTCTTCCCTCTTTGTTGACTGCACACATAACGTATCCTCCGGAATGTGAAATATTGAAATCTATGGAATCATCAAGGAACGGTCTATTGTATGGTGAATATGATAGATTATTTAAACAGTCAGAAGGATATCCGTATTGCTTCAGGGCTTCTAACAACAGAATCTTCCCCAATAGGCTTGAATGTCTGTCCTGCCATCTTTTAAAACGCATTACCTGTGTTTGAATCCCCTGCGGTAATTTTTGAAAATAGGTATCCCATGTATCAGTAGTTAGTGGAGCATCAAAATGGGTATAGAATACATCAATCACCGACAATCTCTAGAGAATTTTGTAGGGTATATGAAAAGATTCTGCCAATTTCTGAGGAATGCTGATAGATAAAAAAGTGCCCTCCTGGAAACTGTCGTACAGAGATTATTTTTGATGTCTCATCCTGCCATTTCATAGCCTCTTCGTATGTTGTATCTTCATTTGTCCCTATCATGACCGTAATGGGAATATCAAATGGTATATCTTTTTTGTACATATATGTTGTAATTGCCTTGAAATCAGCTCTTAGCACTGGCTCAAAAAACTCCATGATACCCTCATCATTGAGGATTTCCTGGGGTGATCCCTCATACTCATGCAGCTTTTTTATAAATTCCTTTTTCGGGAGAGCGTGAATGTGTTTATCTTTGTCCTGTACGGAAGGTCCTCCTCTTCCGCTAAAGAAAAGATGTAGCGGTTGTGGCAAATCCTCATTCAGGATGCGTTTCACCAGGAGAAATCCCAGTAACGTTCCCAGGCTGTGGCCGTAAATGGCGTAGGGTACATTGAGGTGCGTTTTTATTTGATGGAAGATGTCATCGGTCATGTTGTAAATGTCTGACAGCAGGGGTTCTGAAATTCTCTTCCCTCTTCCCGGAAGCTCCACGGGCATGATATTGATAAAATCAGCAATTTGTGTTGCAATATCTCTGTAAGAATAAATAGATGCTCCGGAAAAAGGAAGGCAAATCAGATTTATTCTCTGTCTTTGAGACGGTTGTTCCCCTGAGGCAAATTGCGACTCTTTTGATCTATAATTGCTGTTGTATACTGTAGTCATAGATAAGTGCTTATATGCTATATATAAACGTTTAAATTCAATTAATAAGGTGATTTTTTACTCGTCTGTTTTCTCTGTTCTATTACGCCAGAGGATTAAGTTTATTCACATTTCAATTACCCTGGGAAGTGTCCTTCTGCATTTCGTCCATCTTTTTCCGCAAACTAAGTGGACGCATATCAGTCCAGACTTCCTTGATGTGAGCCAGGCATTCATCTTTTGTGCCACTCTTTCCTTCATCTCGCCAGCCTAAAGCGTTTTCCCTGTCGGCAGGCCAGATAGAGTATTGTTCTTCATGGTTCAGGACTACATTGTAGATTGTTTTATCATCCTCATCGTCAAACATTTTTTCTCCTATAATATATTTTCCATGCTATCGAAATAAAATCATGTAAACTCCACCTTTGCATAGTTTGGGAAAGGCAATGATTTTGTCAAGTCGTTTTCCAGAATCACAAGTTCCTCTTCCTTTTTGTATTCTTTAAAATGTGCAAACTTATACGTCATATACATCATGCGGTTTCTATCATTTTCGACAAATTCCGCCATGAGTCGCACCCCTTTATCCCTGGCTTCATTCCTAATATAACTAATCATTATATTACCGACACCCCTCGACATTACACGGCATGACATCAATAATAGCTTTATGGTCCAGATATTTCCATTCAACTCTATAAGTGACAGGCCAATCGTTCCGTATGTCCCATATTTATCCTCCAGGCTAGACACCAGCAGTTTATGTTTTTCCGATTGGCAAAAGCCTTTCAACTCATCATACGAATAGGTATAACCGGTAGTGTTCAATTGGTTCGTGCGTACCGTTAATTCCTCTGCTCGCTGCAGATCCAGCTCAGTAGCCGGTAAAATGGTAAAGTTCATATGTAAAGAGGCAAGGAATTCCTCTTTGGTTCCGGTAAAACTCTCCTCTACCCTGTTTCGTTTTATATCTGTCAGATACAGGTGTCTCCTCTTACTTGAATCATCCGTAATAAAACGAGGATTCATCTCCGGCATTTCTAATAATTCATGTATATAGTCTGAATCAATACAGAGTACTTCTGGCAATGAAAAGCTTACTTCATCCCGCTCAAATGGCTGATCATCTATAAATGCTATAGCATCTGTGCCGATATTGAGTAATGTTGTAATCTTCTTAATTGAAGAAGACTTAGAGTCAAAGTTAATCATCGGGTATAAAAAATAATCTGAGAGTCCATATGATTTTAACTTTTCCGTTGCACTTGATTCCTCATTCTTACTGGCAATCGATTGCAAAATCCCTCGATCATCCAACTCCTTTATTGTATCGACAACGCCACTCTTTAATAAACATGGATCATGCTCCATTAGCACTCCATCCCACAAAGTGTCATCCAGATCCCATACCACACATTTAATCTTTCTCTCTTCTTCACTACTCATATGTAACATTCTCTATCACTCATAGCGTTTATTTATACAACTTGTTCACTGGATGCTCAGACAAAGATAATTTGATTTAGCAGAAGCCCGAGTGAACTATTTTTTTCTCTTCTCCAGCCTGAAATTCATATAGCCTGACTTTGCTATAATTATCTGCTGCATTTGATTACTTCCTTCTATGATCTCCATAATTTTTGCGTCTCGTAGATATCTCTGAACTGAATATTCACTGCCACAACCGTGGGCACCATGGATTTGTACTGCATCATTTGCTATTTTATTCACCATACGGGAAGCAAAATATTTCATTATGGATGTTTCCATAATCATGCCGGGGTCACCGGTTTCTTTGAGATAAGCAGCATGATAACACAGCAACCTGGTAGCTTTGATATTGGTAATCATATCCGCTATCATTTCCTGTATCAGCTGATGCCCCCTGAGATTAGTACCAAACTGTTTCCTTTCACTTGTATAAGAAAGTGATGCCTGAAGGCACGCCTCGGCAAGTCCAAGGCACCCCCACCCCACACAGTATCTGCCATGATCAAGGGCGACATTGGTAACATGAGAAAACCCGAAACCGGGTCTTCCCACAAGGTTTTCCTCCGGGACCCTGCACCCCTCTATCTGCACTTCTGCCAGCATGGCAGATCTGAAACCCAGCAAGCCGGTAATAGGAGTAGTTGAGAAACCCGGGGTATCTCGTTCGATAAGAAAGGTCGTAGGTTTTCCGTCACACTGAGCAAGTATCAGAAATAGATCCGCAACCTGTCCGTATGATATCCACTTTTTCCTACCATTTAATATGTAGGAATTGCCGGATAGTTCAGCAGTTGTTTCAACGCTTTTAGCATCGCTGCCTATATCAGGCTCTGTTACACCAAAGGCCGCAACCTTTTCTGCCGTAGCTAATCCAGGCAACCAATGTTCCTTCTGAGCACGGGTTCCCCACTTGAGAATTGCCTGGCTCACCATGCCATTAATCGTAAGCAAACTTAAGAGTGAAGCGCTTCCACGCCCTATCTCTTCACATAAAAGTCCGGCCGTAACCATATCCATACCTTTACCGCCATATTCTTCCGGTATGAAAGCGCCAAGAAATCCTTGTTCACCGAGCTTCTTAATGAGTTCAACGGGCGTTTCTTCATCACGATCATTTTGGTCCGCAACCGGAGCAATATATTCATCTACAAAATCACTGAATCTCTTCCGTGATTTAATCTGTTCAGGTGTTAATCCCAAATCCATTTTTAGTTTTCTCCTGACTATTTTGTTTCACTATTTAAATCCTTTTGTCCAATAAAGTCCGTAATGGCGTTTATACTTTTGAAGTTTTCATAATCAAGATCATCATTAGCTACCTTTAATTGAAACTCTTTTTCTATGTGGAGCACCAACTGCATGGCAAAGAGTGAATTAACCAGACCTGATGCAAAGAGGTCTTCATCATCCGGAATATCTACATTCTGTATAAACTGGCAAATGAAGGCCTTAATCCTTTCCTTAATTTCATCATTAGTCATAAACAAAGTACCTTTCAAGCATATAAATATATTTGGTAGCCGTACGCTTCCTACCCGACTAGGTCATTCTGGCGAGTAGTCTGAGTTTCTTTTCATTTGATGGGTGTAAGAAGATTTCCAGTAAATTATGCGACCTAAATGATACTCTACATTAATGACTCATTTTAGGTTCTATAAATATACTAATCATAATTATAAAACCCCTTCCCGCTCTTCCTGCCATGAAGGCCGGCATCTACCATCTTTTTAAGTAGTGGACAAGGCCGGTACTTACTATCGCTAAAACTTTCGTATAACATTTCTATTGAATAGAGAATTGTATCCAGACCGATCAGATCAGCCGTCTCAAGTGGACCCATTTTGTGACCAAAGCATGATTTAAATATATTATCGACATCCTTTGCATCGGCAACCTGCTCATGTACTAAAAATACCGCTTCGTTAATAGTAAGCATTAATACGCGATTCGAGACAAATCCGGGAGAATCTTTAACGATAATACACTCTTTATCCATCCCGGCCAGGAATTTTTTTGCTTCATCAATGGTCTCTTGCGAAGTATGATGACCCGGAATTAGCTCAACCATTTTCTTCATGGGCACGGGATTCATAAGGTGCATACCGATGACCTTTTCCGGACGACTTGTTGCCGACCCTATGCGGGTAATAGGGATAGCTGACGTATTGGCCGCGAATATACAATGATCCGGGCATACATTATCAAGCATTGCATATACCTCCTCTTTAATATCCCATTTTTCCGTTACATTCTCTACGACAAAGTAAGCATCCTTCAGTAATTCATACGTGGTGGTAAATGTAATACGGCCAAGGATTTCTTCCGGATCGTCTCTTTTTTCCTTATTTCCGAAAAAACCCTGGAAACGAATGTTATTTGTTATTTCATTCTTTGACCGTTCTAAAATAGCATCAGATACGTCTATTAAGATAACATGGTAAGCTGAATGAGCAAGGTTCTGTGCCAACCCTGTACCCATAACTCCTGCTCCGATTACGCCGACAAGTCTGTTTTCCATTCTATCTCCAAATAAATTCTTTTTGTACAATTATTCAAGTATTTTTTATCTGTAACTTTTCAAATACCTCACTTGCCATCAGAATACAATATATTAAATAAAATGAATTACTGAAAGCTAAAACCTTGCCTCCAAACTGCTAATATTGAATGCTCGCATCCATGACCTTCTTTACGATATCTGCCAGAACCTGAACATGGGGGCGCACCATCATATTCCGATGGTTGCCAGTGACCTCATGGACTTCGATTCCCCCTGTTGCAAATTTTGCCCAGATTGAGACATGATCTTTATCTCCTTCCGGCAAGCTATATTTTTCAGGAAGTTTTTCACTTGCCCTGAAGAAATGTATTTTACCACAGTATGGTTTCATGGAGAAGTCATAATATGCTTTGTTGTTAGCCTTTATTACCCGTAAAAAACGTCTCGCCTGGTCAAGTCCGAAATCAGGAGAAAATAAAGCCTTTTTCTCCGCCTCTTTGATGACATAGAGCAGTTGCTCATCCGGTCCCAATTGTCTGAGATGATCTACGGACAGGGACATCACCTCCCCCATTAAAAAAACCAGCAACTCGGCATCGTCCCACTCCATCTGGTTTTCATGTATACCTGGAGCGCTACTGTCTATGAGAGCCAGTAGGGAAACCTCTTCCGACTGGTTCTTAAGTTGTCTGGCCATCTCAAATGCCACCACACCACCAAACGACCAACCTGCCAAGTTGTACGGACCTCCAGGCCTGACTGTTCGAATAGCACGGAGATAAGTTTCGGCCATCTCTTCAACTCGCATGAGCGGTTCATCCCCATCATCTGTTCCCAATGCCTGGAGCCCATAGAGAGGTATATCATACCCAAGGTTTTGAGCCAGTTCCATGTAACAAAGCACATTTCCACCATCAGGATGGATACAGAAAAGTGGAGATTTAGACCCGAGAGGCTGAATTGGCACCAGATGAGACCAGGGTTCATGCATCGTATTTTGATTTAATAGAGTAGCTAATCCTTCAATAGTCGGTGTTTGGAATAATGCCTGCAGAGACAGAGTTCTTCCCTTCTTTTCCTCGATCTGTGTTACAAGCCTCACCGCCATGAGTGAATGACCTCCCAGTTCAAAAAAATTATCCCGTACACCGATAGGATGCTGTTCCATTATATCTTCCCATATTTTGGTGATCTGCATTTCCAGAATTGTACGTGGGGCAAGATAACCCTTCCGTATATTGTTTCCATTTTTATCAGGAGCAGGCAGTGCCTTACGATCAACCTTTCCTCCTGGGGTTACCGGTAATAGATCCATCTCTACAAAAAATGAGGGGATCATATAATCAGGCAACCGTTCTTTTAAAAATTGACGTAATTCTGTATTTTGTAAGTCATATCCTTCAAGCATTACAACGTAGGCAACTAGATGCTTCTCTTCTTTTGCTGTTTCATTGACTATAACGGCAGACTCCCGTATATATGGATTTCGTTCCAATACGACCTCAATTTCTCCTGGCTCAATACGGAAACCACGAATTTTTACCTGGTCATCTACACGACCCAGAAATTCAATATTGCCATCGGGAAGCCAGCAAGCCAGATCCCCGGTTTTATAAAGCCGTGAATTAGCTTCTTCACTGAAAGGATTGTTAATAAATCTTTCCCGAGTCAGATCCGGATTATTCAGATACCCTCGTGCCAGACCGGATCCACCAACGTGCAATTCCCCCGGTACACCTATAGGTACCGGTTTCTTAAAGGCATCTAAAATGTAAGCTGTCCTGTTAGCAAGAGGTCTACCAATAGGAATTCTATGAACATCTTTTTTTTCTTCAAAATGATCAGTGATTTCAAAGGATGTTGTCGTTATGGTTGTCTCGGTTGGGCCATACGCATTGATGAGACGGATTGAATTCAGGGGTGTCTGCTGCCATAAAGATAGTATTTCAGGAGACATGATTTCTCCACCAACAATTACTAATTTGAGTTCATTGTTTCTGGCAAATTCCGGTAGACGATTTAATTCCCGAAGCCACTGTTGACAATAGGCCGGTGGTATATCAACCACAGTAATTTTATTATCAATAATTTTCTGGCAAAAATCGGTAATTGTCCAGACGGTATCATCCCTTATAATTAAGCTGGCACCGGAAATAAGCGCACTGAAGACCTGCTCAAGCGAGACATCAAAATTAAATGATGCGAACTGCAGCACCCTGTATCCTGAATTCAGTTGGTAATATGATCGGATTTCACGGCAATGACCGGAAAGTGTATGGTGTTCTACCATGACCCCTTTTGGCTGACCGGTAGATCCCGATGTATAAATCACATACGCTAAATTATCAAGCCCTACCCTACCGGTAAGATTTTCTGCACTCAGTTGTGATACGTCATCTACTTCAACATCCAAACAAACCACCTTTGTCTTCGCTATATTCATTTCTTTAAATCTCGCGGTTAATCCTGAATGAGTCAACAACACTTCCACCCCGGACTCTGCCAACATTGATCTTATGCGTGTATCCGGATAAGTAGGGTCAACCGGAACGTAAGTTCCTCCAGACTTAAGTATACTTAACATCCCAATAACAACCTCAGGTGAGCGTTCCAGGCAAATCCCCACTAACATTTCAGGTTTTACACCAATCGATTGTATATAATGTGCCAATTTATTGGCCTTCACATTTAATTCATGATAGGTCAATTGTTGCTCGTTAAAAACGACGGCTATATTGTCAGGCGTTTTGTTTACCTGTTCTTCAAAGAGAATAATGATATTCTTATCGTTCGGCACATTTGGAGCTGCAAAATTCCATGATTGGATTTGATGCTCTTCTGCCCGGGTAAGTAAAGACAACTCCCCAATACATTGTTGCGGATCCTCTACCAGCCCGGAAAGTAAGACAGGTAAATGCTCTATCATACGCTCTATCGTAATCGGTTCAAACAGATCAGTGTTGTATTCCAGTTCACCGGTTAAACCATGGGCCGTTTCTACCAGAGACAACGTAAGATCAAATTGGGAGATAACACTTTCCGTTTCTATCGGGGTTACCTTCAATCCATGCAATTCCAGGTCAGACATGGGTGCATTCTGTAACACAAACATTACCTGGAACAGAGGTGAATAACTCAGAGACCGTTCCGGATTGAGTTCCTCCACTAATTGCTCAAATGGTATATCCTGGTGACTGTATGCCCCTAATGCTACCCTCCTCACTTGTTGTAATAACTCCTCAAAAGATAAAATTCCTGTTACATCAAGACGTAACACCAGTGTATTGACAAAAAAACCGATCAACGACTCCGTCTGACTATTGGTGCGGTTTGCTATTGGAGATCCGATAACTATGTCACTTTGCCTGCTGTAGCGGGACAATAAAACCGCAAAAGCAGATAGCAGTGTCATAAAGAGTGTTGAACCCGATTGTCTGCTTAAGTTCTTCAGTTGCGTTGTCAGTTCAGACGTCAAGGAAACCGGCGAACTGGCACCCCGGTAACTCTGCATCGGTGGTCGTGGATAGTCGGTTGGCAACTCCAGTATCGCTGGTGCATCGTTCAGTTGCTGTTTCCAATAATTCAGTTGCACTTCAAGCACTTCTCCCTGTAACCATTGCCGTTGCCATCCGGCAAAGTCAATATATTGAACCGGTTGAGGTGGCAACGCAGAAAGCGTATCCTGTACCAGAGCATCATAAAGCAAACTCCATTCACGAACTAATATTCCGATAGACCAACCGTCTGAAATAATATGATGCATGTTTAACAGTAAAACGTGTGAACCGTCTTCCAATTGGAGCAACGTGGCCCGGAACAACGGTCCCGTCTCCAGAACAAAGGGACGGACCGCTTCATCGTTCGCCAACAGCCCCACTTTCAGTTTTTGTTCTTCAGTAGACAGTTTTGTTAAATCTACAACGCTTAACTGAAAAGTATCCCCGGAAATCTGAAGTATCGGTTTGCCATCAATTTTTGGAAACATGGTGCGTAAGCACTCATGACGCCGTACAAGGTTTTGCAGGCTCTGTTCCATGTTGCTTCGTTGAAGCTGTCCTTCGATATGCAACGCAGCAGAAATATTATACGTAGCGCTGGGTCCTTCCAGTTGGTCAAGGAACCATAATCGCTGTTGAGAAAATGATATCGGCAGTGGCTTTGTCCTGTCAATCGGAGTAATCGGAGGTAAAACTGACTCACGCCGCAGGGAAGTGAGATATTTTCCAAGACCTTCGATTGTTGGTGTTTCAAATAACTTACGCAACGGAAGTTCCCTGTTAAAGGCATCTCGAATACGGGAAATGATCTGAGTGGCAAGCAGAGAATGTCCTCCCAATTCAAAAAAATTATCATGGATACCAATTTTCTCAGTATCTAGCACTCCCGCCCAGACACCGACTAGCATTTCTTCTTCAGGAGTACGAGGCGCAACAAAACGCTCTTCTGATATCGGATGTTCATAATTGGCTTCCTGAAGTGACCGACGGTCTACCTTGCCGTTGGGAGTGAGTGGAAGGCTATCTAAAACGACAAAAGCTGAAGGTATCATATAATCGGGTAAACGTTCCTCCAGAAATGATCGTAATTCCGGTTTTTTTACCTCATGTTTTTCCTGTATTACAACATAGGCTACCAGATACTTCTCTGTTTTTGAAGTTTCATGAACAATGACGGCATTCTGCCGAACCCTGGGATGCTGTCCCAGTACTGTTTCAATTTCTCCCGGTTCAACACGAAATCCACGAATCTTCACCTGATTGTCTATTCTGCCCAGGAATTCGATATTCCCGTCAGGCAGATATCTGACAAGGTCCCCCGTGCGGTAAAGCCGTCCACCCGGTTCCCTGCTGAATAGGTTAGGGATGAATCTTTCCGCTGTTATATCAGGACGGTTAAGATAATCCCTGGCGAGTCCTACACCACCGGTGTACAATTCACCCGCAACTCCAACCGGGACCGGTTGAAGTTCTTTATCCAGTATATAGACCTCTGTGTTTGATAACGGCTTCCCTATTGGGACAGAGCCCTCTATTGGTTCTGTTAGACGATAGAAGCTGGTCAAGGTCGCATTCTCTACCGGTCCATACCCATTGATGATTTTTGTTTCCTGTAATTCCGTCAAAGCTATATTCGCGTGGTGAGAGGATAATACATCTCCACCTGCCAGAAGGTAACGAACACCCTTGAGATCCTCAATTCTTTCGTTTACCATCATGTGAAACAGACCTGTTGTCAGGATAAGGGTTGTAATATTATATATTTTGACTGTCTTTCCTAATTCATCTAGTGAAGGTATCCCGGGAGGCATGATCACCATGCGAGCACCGTTCAGAAGAGTTCCCCATATTTCAAAGGTAGAGATATCAAAAGAAAAGGGTGCAAGAAGGAGGAATGTGTCCTCCCATGTTATATCAACATAATTTGTCTCTCTGACTAATCGTATCACACCATCATGCATAATCCTTGTACCTTTTGGCCTGCCCGTAGAACCGGATGTATACATTACATAAACCAGGTTTTCAGGTGTCGCCTCGCAAACCAGATTTTCTTCACTTGACATATCTATTAGACTGGCCCATTCGCTGTCCAGACAAATGGAATGTAATGTTCCATTTGCAGGTTTTAGATTTGCAACGCAACTTGATAATTTCTGACTGGTCAATAATATCCTTATCCCTGAATCCTCTACCATAAAAGAAAGGCGTTCTTCCGGATAGTCAGAATCAAGAGGGACATAGGCACCTCCAGACTTGAGAATTCCAAGGAGCGCTATAACCATCTCAACTGATCGTTCCAGGCATACACCGACAAGTACCTCCGGCCCAACACCAAGGTTTTTCAGATAGTTTGCTAATTTATTCGCTTTGATATTCAGTTGTCGATACGTAATATTTTGCTCTTCAAACACAACCGCAACAGCATCCGGTTTTCGCTCTACCTGTTCTTCAAATAGTTGATGTATACACTTGCCTCTGGGATAGTTACTTTCGGTCTCATTCCACTCAACGAGGATCTGATGCCGTTCTGTTTTCGTCAATAGAGAATATTCTTGAATCCTCTTTTCGGGATTGTCTGAAACGGCAGCAAGTAAGGCCTTAAAATGTGCTATCAATCTTTGAATGGTACTCTTATCAAAGAGATCGGTGTTATATTCAAACGCACCCACAATCCCCTGATCCGTCTCCTCCATGAACAGGCTAAAATCAAATTTTGACTTCGTATTCTTTAATTCGATTGACCCTTCAATCAGGCCTGATAATCCAGGATCATCACCGTGAATAAAAGAGGTATTCTGAAAGGCAAACATGACCTGAAATAACGGAGAATAACTCATATCCCTTTCCGGATGGAGTTCCTCCACTAACAACTCAAAAGGAATATCCTGATGGGCATAGGCTTCCAGGGTTACCGTGCGGATTCGTTCCAGCAATTCATTGAAATGCTGACCTCCGAACAGATTAGTTCTTAATACCAGGGTATTAACAAAGAAACCAATCAGCGGCTCTATCTGTTTATGATTTCGATTCGCTATGGGTACTCCCACAACGATGTCATCTTGTCTACTGTACCTGGACAGTAACAGGGAAAAGGTTGCATGCAATGCCATAAACAGGCTTACTCGACTCTGCAGGCTCAATGACTTTAATCGTTCTGTGAGTACCTGATCAACCTCGAAAATTTCAGTACTTCCCTTGTAAGTCTGAACAGGCGGTCGAGGTCTATCCGTTGGCAGTTCTAACAGGGAAGGTATCTCCTGAAGCTGTCCCTTCCAGTAATTGAGCTGTTTTTCCAAAACCTCTCCCTTTAACCATTCTCTCTGCCATACTGCAAAATCAGAGTACTGTAAAGAAAGTTCATCCAACGGAGAAGACTTTCCTTGAGAAAAGGCGGTGCATAACGTAGTGATCTCTTTGAA